>JAJZVJ010000029.1 GCA_021845705.1 bacterium | reverse complement strand
CGTGGGATGCGGTTCCGTGGGTATACCACGGCCGTCGTCTTCGACCCTGCAGTGATCGGCTCCAAGGGTCACGCCGATCCTGGAGCAAGCGCCGGAAAGAGCTTCGTCCACGGAGTTGTAGACCAGTTCGTAAAACAGCTGGTGAAAACCGGTCTCGGAGACCGAGCCGACGTACATCCAGGGGTTTTTCCTTACGGCCTCGAGGCCGGAAAGGACTACGATATCGCGCGCGGAGTAAGCCTTACTCATGGGTGAGTTTTTTCAGTTTCCGGACGTGGAAGCGCTTGGCTTTTTCCAGCGTTTCGAACCAGCTGGCTATGTCGGTCAGGCCTTCTTCGCGCGCGGTTTTCGCCATCTCGGGGTAGGTCTGGTTATACTGCCTGGTCTCGCTCTGGACGAGGGAAGCCAGGTTGCGCAGCGTATTCCCGAAGTGGACCTCGGGATCCGGGTCCTTCGCCAGTTTTAAAAAATCGAAGCAGCCGTGTACATTGCTGGTCCCGCTCTCCGCTATTTCCCTGAAAAGCGCGGAATGCTTCTCCAGGCCCTCGAAGTCGGCGAGCGTAGCGCAATAGAGGTACCGGAAAACGAGGGCCGCCTCTTCCGTGAAGGCTTTTTTTACGTTTTTGAAGGTACGGCTGTTTTCCAGTTTTTTCATTTCGCCCACGCACTATGATACAAAAAAACATTAATCATGGGAATTTCCACGTCCCCGTGCGGTAAAAGCGGGTGCGGGAACGGCCGCGGCGCGTTTCATTGACACCGGGACTTTCATATTCATACAATGAAAATTGGCAAAAAACAGCGCGGGGAGATACTGAATGGCCGACAAATTTTCATTGGACCCCGGGCTTTACCGGCAAGCCGATTCTTCGGTGGACGCCCGCTATATGAGGCAGATGGCCGGGCAGGCCCTGACCCCCTGCGCCCGGGACAACAGCAAGCCCCGGATCACGCTGGTGGTCGGGCCCTCTCCTTTCAGCATGATGCGCGGCTGGGAATTCTTCATAACCGCGCCCCCCGAAGGTTTAAGCTGCATAGCTACCGTGCTCCATAACGCGGGGTACCCTGTCCGGATCGTGGACGTCCGTTATGCCGTGGACCCGGTCCGGGAAGCCTACAGGCAGGTGCTGGAAGCGACGGACGTGGTGGGGATCGCTACGGGGGAGGACGACTATCCCTTCGTGGAAGAACTGACGGCCCTGATAAAGGATAAAGACCCGGAACTCCCCGTCATCCTGGGCGGGTCCCTCGTGTCTTCCGTCCCGCACGTCATGATGGAGCACACGAAGGCCGATATCGCGGTCATCAGCGAAGGCGAGATAACCATCCTGGAGCTGATGGATTCCTTCACGGCCGGCCATTGGTCCGATGAGCGCCTGGCGCGGATCAACGGCCTCTGGTACCGCACGGCCGCCGGGGAACTTCGGCATACGCCTCCCCGCGGCCAGATGAAGGACCTGGACAGCGTCCCGGCCATGAACCTTTCCCTGTGGCCCCAGGCGAAAGGGCCGCTCGGGCTGCAGCCGCAGATAATCTCCTCGCACAGCCGCGGCTGCAAAATGGACTGCTCTTTCTGTTACCGCACAACCCCCCAGCTGCGGGAAAAATCCGTGGAAAAATTGCGGGCCGAGCTCAAGGTTTACACGGAAGTTTATAAAACCAACTTCATCATGTTCTCCGACCTCACCTTTACCTCGGGTAAAAAGCGGACCCTGGAGCTCTGTGAGGCTATAAAGAATTTCAGGATCCACTGGGCCTGCATGACGCGCTGCACGGACGCGGACCCCGAAGTGCTGGCGGCCATGAAGGCGGCCGGCTGCGACATCATCCTGTTCGGCGTGGAATCCCTCTCGCCCGAAGTCCAGAAAGCGGCCAGGAAAGGCTACACGGAGAACCTGATCCTGCGCACCGTACGCAACACCCAGGAAGCCGGCATAGTTTTCGGCGGCCTGACCATCGTCGGGCTTCCCGGGGAGACCGAGGGATCCCTGGAGCGCCTGTGCGAGTGGGCCGAAGAGACCCAGAGCATAACGCGCGTGAAATATCTTTCCGCGATGCCGGGGACGAACGTGTACACCGACGGCCTCAAGCGGGGCATCATCCGCGGCGAGCTGGAGCACCTGCGCTGGCTGTCCACGGAGCAGGCCATGGTCCACGACGAGTTCCTGAACTACAACGGCCTGCCCGAACAGGTGATGCGGCGGGCCTACCAGAGGATCTCGGACTCCTACTGCAAGGGTCCGGTAATGGACTTCAGGCACTGGCCGGAGAACTTCGCCAGGTTCTACCCCGACCCTAACCCGAAAAAAGAATGGCGCCATGAGTACGGCTACGCGGGGGCGCCCCTCGCGCCCGGAGCGGAACGGTTCCTGCTGCCCCATCTGACCAGGCAGGCGCCCGCGCCCGGGATCCGCCGCCCGCGCATAGAACCTATGTCTTCGTGCGGCAGAGGGTCAATTTAGGACAGGCCCTTTGAAAAGCCGCTTTACGGACGAAATAACAGCTCCTTCTTTACCCTCAAATTACCCGGCCGCGTGCCTGGCGGATTCAATGTTGTATAATTAAGAAATGCCCGCGCCCTCCAATGAGAAAACCGCTAGAACAGGGCGGATTCCCGGTGATATTCCGCTGAAACGCGCCTACCTGCGTGATAAGTACGCTCCCGGGCGGCTCGGAGGCTGCGCCGCGGGGGACATAAAGAACGTCCTGGTCCTGCAATCCGCTTCCAGGAGCGGCTCCAGTTTCTTGTACCGTCTTTTGGCCGGCAGGCCAGGGGTAATCTCGCTGAACGGCGAAGATATAGTTTTCCAGAAACTGTCCGGGATCGGGGAGGTAAGCTCCGCCAAAGATTCCGACTTCCTTCCCGCCGGGTTCGACCCGGGGCCCTCGGTCCTGCGGGAAACCGCTGAGGATATCCTCCTGGATTCCGGGAATGTTTATTCAGGAGCCGGAGTCTTTTCCCCCGAAAACTACGCGGCCGACTGCGCTCAGCGGTTCCTGCTGCAGTGGCCGGGCGCCGGGGCGGACCCGGACGAGCTTTATCGCTGCGCCGCGGAGGCGGCGGAACTGTCCGGGCGCCGGGCTTTTGACGCGCAGGAAGCCTGGGCTTCATTCCTGAAGATCCTGGCAGGGCGCGGCATAGCGGCCGATCCCTGGTATTACGACCTGCGCCCGGAGCTTATCCGGCGCCTGTTCCCGGAGTCGGAGCCCCCCGAGGGTCCGCCGTCGGGAGGCGGGCTGGAGGATACGCCGTTCGTGATCCCCGAACCAAGGACTTTCCCGGACGCGGAGAGGATAGGAAAAGAGACCCTGCTTTTAAAATCCTCCTCTAACTGCTACAGGGCCGGGTTCATAAAAAAACTTTTCCCGGCGGCCGGTTACCGGAACGTGAGGCTTACCCGCCACCCGATGGCGGCGATAAGCGGCCTTATGGACGGGTGGCGGTCGCGCGGCTTTTTCTCGCGGGACGTAGGCGGTCTGGCTGAACTGGCTATAAAAGGCTACTCGGAGCCGGCAAAACCCTGGACGCGCCGGTGGTGGAAGTTCGACCTGCCGCCTGGCTGGGCTGGTTACGCCGGGAAATCCCTGGCCGAGGTCTGCGCTTTCCAGTGGGTTTCGGCCAACCGCCGCATATTGGACGATTCTTCCTCGGGGCTGCTCGGGGAAACGATAAGCGTAAAGTACGAAGACTTGCTGCGGCCGGAGACGCTCGGGCGGGAGCTGGAAAGGATAGCCGGTTTCGCCGGCCTGCCCGGAGGCCCTGCCGCGGCGGCACATACGGAGGTCCCGGTCATGACCGTGACGCCCCCGCGCCCCCATAAGTGGCTGAAGCGCAGGGAGGAACTGCTCCCGCTGGTTTCCGGGCTTAAGGATATTTCCTCGGAACTGGGCTATGACCTGCGCGAGCCGGAGCTGCTGCCATGAAGGTGAACCTGGAAAGATTTTCGGCGTACCAGGGTACCGGCTGGAAAGCCAGGGCCGGGAGCCTGGCCTCGGAACTCTCGCGGCTGGACGCGCCGCGCGTCAATTCGGAATACCGGCCGCTGAAAGCGGTGCTGCTTTACTGCCCCGGGCGCGAACTGCTGGCCGTTAAAAACCCCAATGCGGCGCAGCATTTGCGCCGCATCAGCCCCGCCTTGATCCGCCGCGAGTATGCCGGCATTACCGCCGCTTTCAGGAAGGAAGGGGTGGAAGTCCATCTGCTGCCCGGGGCTACCCGCCCCGGCCGCGGCCCGGCCCTGAACCTGATGTACGTAAGGGACCTTTTTTTCAACACAACGGAGGGCGCCGTAGCGGCCAGGATGGCCAGCGAGGTGCGCGCCGGGGAAGAGGGGCTGGCGGCGGCGGCTCTCACCGGGCTGGGAGTTCCTATAAACAAGTCTGTTTCGGGTACCGGAACTTTTGAAGGCGCGGACGCGCTGTGGCTGGATAAAAAGACCGTGCTCTGCGGCACCGGGACCAGGACCAACGAAGAAGGTTTTTTCCAGCTCCGGCGGGTGCTGGCCGCGCAGGGCGTAAGAACGCTTGAAGTGCGCCTGCCGGGCGGCGTGCAGCACCTGCTCGGCCTGCTGCAGATAGTGGACCGGGACCTGGCGCTGCTGCGCGCGGGGAAAGCTTCGGCCGCTGTAAAGGCCGTTCTGCGCGGGCACAAGATAAACTTTATTCCCGTTCCGGAAAGCGAAGAAGTAACTTCGCGGCAGGGAATGAACATCGTTACAGTGGCGCCCCGCAGGATCATCATGCCGGCCGGCTGTCCCGGCCTGAAAAAGCTTTATCTCGACTCCGGTCTTTCGGTGGCCGCCGAGGTCGGTATAAGCCAGCTTGTGAACGGGGCCGGCGGTCTCGCCTGCGCCACCGGCATCCTCTCGCGCTCTATATGACCATCCCCCCGGGCGGCCCCGTCTTCATTATCGGCACGGAGCGCTCAGGGTCCAATTTGCTGCGCCTTATTCTGAACGGCCACCCCGCCATTTATATCCCTCACCCGCCGCATATCATGAAAGACCTCGGGCCCGTGGAAAAGCTTTACGGCGACCTTGAAGACGACCGGAATTTCCGCCGGCTGGTGGACGATACGGCCGGGCTGATAGAGCTTCATTTTTTCCCCTGGGAGATAAAGCCCGACAGGGGCCTCGCCTTTGAGCGGGCCGCGGCCCGGAACCTTTATTGCGTGAAAGCGGCGTTTTACGAGCAGTACCGGGCTTTCAGGGGCGTTAAACGCTGGGGCTGCAAGAGCACTTTTATGGTGCATTACGCCGGCTTGGCCCGCAAATACAGTCCCGGAGCCCGATTCATCCACCTCGTGCGCGACGGCAGGGACGTGGCCGTATCCGCCCGCGACTCCGTTTTTAACCATTTTCACCCGTATTATGTCGCCGGACTATGGAGCGCGCAGCAAAAGCTGGCGGCTGAGCTTGCGGCCTCCCTGGGGGAAGACGAATTCATGACGCTCAGGTACGAAGACCTGACCGCGGACCCGGAGCGCGCGGCGCGCGGGGTGTGCCGCTTCCTGGGAGAGGATTACTCCCCGGCGATGCTCCGGTATTTCGAGGGGGCCGAACCCAGAAAACTCGCCGGGGCCAGTTCCTCCTGGGAGAACTGCGCCCGCCCGGTCCTGGGGGCCAATTCGGGTAAGTACCGCACAAAGCTGTCCCCCCGGGAGATAAAGATATTTGAGACCGTTTCATATCCCGAGCTCGAGCGTTTCGGCTACGCGCTGGAAAATCCGCGGGCTGAACTTGTCGAAGCCTCCGGCAAACCTCCGGCGGCGGCGCGGAGGGCGCTCTACTTCACGCTTGAAAAATGTAAAATGGCATATGTACAGGCAAGGTCCATGTTCACCGACAAGAACGCTTTAAAAATGTTCAGGAAGAAGCTTTTTTTGGCCGCGGTGAAAGCCAGGCTTCATATATGAAAAAGAGATCCAGCGCCGCCGCGGAGGAAAACAGGCTCCTGGAGCTTGAGAACGAAGCCGTGTACATGGTGCGCGAGGCGTATAAAAAATTCAAGAAACCGGCCATGCTCTGGTCCATGGGCAAGGATTCCACGGCCCTCCTGTGGCTGGTGCGCAAAGCTTTCTTCGGCAGGGTCCCTTTCCCGCTCATCCACATAGATACTACGTATAAAATGCCCGAAATGATAAAGTTCCGCGACGAGAAGGCCGCGGCCTGGGGGCTGGACCTTAAAGTGGTCAGGAACCAGGCCGCCCTGAAAGCCGGGATGTCGCCGGCCTCCGGCGGAGCGCTGAAATGCTGTACCGCGCTGAAAACGGCCGCGCTGCGCGAGCTGCTGAAAAAAGAGAAGTACGACGCCGTTTTTGTGGCCATCCGCCGGGACGAGGAGGGCACAAGGGCCAAGGAAAGATTCTTCTCGCCGCGGGGGCCCGGCTCGGAATGGAATTTCAAGGACCAGCCGCCTGAACTTTGGAGCCAGTTCCAGACCGACGCCTGCGAAGGCGGGCATGTGCGGGTGCACCCGCTGCTGCGCTGGACCGAGGCGGACGTCTGGAAGTTCATCAGGAAGGAAAAGATCCAGGTCATAGACCTTTACTTCGCCAGGAACGGGCGGCGCTACCGCAGCCTCGGCTGCGTGCCCTGCACGGCCCCGGTGCCGTCTTCCGCGGCCAGCGTGGACGAGATCATCGCCGAGCTGGAAGGGTGCGGGACCAGCGAACGCGCCGGCCGCGCGCAGGATAAAGCGGACGATTACGCCATGCAGAAACTCCGGGTGGAAGGATACATGTAGCATGCCCGGCGCCGATATTAAAATAGTCATAGCGGGCCACGTCGACCACGGGAAATCCACCCTGGTGGGCCGCCTGCTGTCCGATACCGGCCAGATCCCCGAGGACAGGAAGAGCAAGGTGGAGAAGATCTGCCGGGCAGCCGGCAAGCGCTTCGAATTCGCCTTCCTGCTGGACGCTTTCGAGGAAGAACAGGCGCAGGGCGTTACCATAGACTATACCGAGATCCGCTGGCGCTTCGGCGGCAGGCGTTTCCTGCTTATAGACACGCCCGGGCACAAGGAATTCTCGAAGAACATGGTGACAGGCGCCTCCAGGGCCGACGCCGCCGTGATCCTGCTGGACGCCGCCGAGGGGATACGCGAACAGTTCCGGCGGCACAGCCATATCCTGGCCATGCTCGGCCTGGACAGGGTGGTGGTAGCGGTCAATAAGATGGACCTGGTCGCCTACGACGAGCGCCGGTTCGCGGAAATAGATTCGGAGGTCCGTTCTTTCCTCGGCAAGATCGGGCTGCCGCCGGCCGCGGTGGTCCCGCTCTGCTCCATCCGCGGCGAGAACCTGCTTGAGCCCGCTTCTTCCATGCCCTGGTACAAGGGCCTCCCGCTCTCCGGGGAACTGCTGCGCCTTAAACCCGCGAAAAAAGCGGGACAGAACCCGCTCAGGTTCTCGGTGCAGGACGTTTATAAATTCGACGAGAAACGGATCTTCGCCGGGCGGGTAGAATCCGGGGTCGTTAAAAAAGGGCAGAAAATACTGTTCCTTCCTTCCGGCAAGGAAACCCGCGTTAAGACCATAGAGAACTGGCCGGGACCCGGAGCCGCGGCGGCGGTACGCGGCGTCTGCGCCGGGCTCACGCTGGAAGACCCGCTTTTTATAGAGCGCGGAGAGATAGGCGTGGACGGTCCCGCCGGCGGCAAGGACCGGACGGCCCCTTTCGTTTCCGATATCGTGCCCGCTAACATCTTCTGGATGGGCGAGCGCCCGCTGGCGCCGGGTATTACCTACAAATTCAGGCTGGCCACCCAGGAAACAGGGTGCCGCCTTGTTTCCGTGGAGAACGTAGTAGACGCCGCTACTTTCGAAAAGCTCGACCAGGCCGAGGATTCTATCGCCAGGAACAACATGGGCGACGTGACGCTGAAGCTGGACAAGCCGCTGGTCTTCGACGAATTCTCCCGGATAGACGTGATGGGCAGGTTCGTCCTGGCCGACGACGGAAGGGTCTGCGGCGGCGGAATAATACTGAAGGACGCCCGGGAAAGGCTGCGCTATAAGGGCATTAAGAAGCGCGCGCTGTTCACCGAAAAGAGCGGGGTCACCCGCGAGGCGCGCGAAAAACGCAACGGTCACCCCGGGTTCACGGTCTGGTTCACCGGGCTTTCCGGCTCGGGCAAATCCACGCTGGCGCGTGAACTGGAAAAAGAGCTTTTCGGCAGGGGCGCGCAGGTCTACGTGCTCGACGGGGACAATGTGCGCCAGGGGATAAACAAGGACCTGGGCTTTTCCTCCGCGGACAGGGTGGAGAATATCCGCAGGCTGGGCGAGATAGCCAAGCTTTTCTCGGACGCGGGCCTGGCCGTGATAACGGCGTTCATCTCCCCGTTCGAATCCGACCGGGAGGCCGCCAGGCGCGTCGTCGGGGCTAAAAGGTTCGTGGAGGTTTTCCTGGACTGCCCGCTCAGGGTCTGCGAAAGGCGCGACCCCAAGGGCCTTTATAAAAAGGCCCGCCTCGGGAAAATAATGAATTTTACCGGCGTGCACTCTCCTTATGAGCCTCCGTCCAGGCCCGACATCACCCTGCGCACGGACAAGCTGGGCGTAGGCGCCGCCGTGGAAAAAATAACCGGTTATCTGAAAAAAAGAGGTATGCTCCCGTGAAAACAGAAAGCCTGACAGAACCTTCCTCCAGCCATTTTTCCAAGCGCGCGCGGGGCTATAACGCCTCAGCGAGCTGGGTGGGCGACAAAGAGCTGATAGCAAAGATGGTCCGGGCGGCCGGTCCCCTGCGCGGCGCGTCGCTCCTTGACCTGGCCGTCGGGACAGGCGCGGTGGCGGGGGCTTTCAGGGGAAAAGCCAGGCTGGTCGTCGGGATAGATATCTGCGAGGCGATGTCCGGCAGGGCTGCCGGGCGCGTGGACCTGCTGGTTTATTCCAGCGCGGAAAAAATGCCTTTCCCAGGCGGCAGTTTCGACGTCTGCACCTGCCGGCAGGGCCTGCAGTTCATGGACCTCGGGAAGACCCTGGCGGAGGCCAGGCGCGTGCTTAAACCGGGAGGCAGGGCGGTTTTCTGCCACCTGACCTCCTACGGCGGCGCGGACGACAGGACCACTTTCCTTACACAGCGGCTGAGGAACCCGGCCCGCAGGAATTTCTTTTCCCCCGGCGACCTGGCCCGCGCGGCCGGGAAGGTCTTTTCACGCGTGACAAGCGCGGAGTATGTTACGCGGGAATCCGTAGGCAACTGGATAGCTAACGGCGCTATTTCAGCCTCCGCCAGGAAGCGCATAGTCTCGGTCTACCGGGACGCTCCCGCGGCTTTTAAAAAAGCGCATAAGGTGGAGTTTAAGAACGGGGATATCTACGACTCGATGCGCATGGAAATAATAACCGCGCACGTATGACCGGCGCCGCGGGGCGCTTAACCCCGGCGGCAGCGGCCTAAGGACGTTCCGGCGTAGAAGCGCGTGAGGGTCCGGCGCGTTCAAGTCCCAGCGCTCTCATGACTATTCCGGCGGCCGCTTCCGCGCCGTTCACTGCGGGAAGCGCTCCCGCCTGCGCCGCGGCCGGAAGCTTCCTTAGGCGCTCCAACAGAATATCCGGCGGGACCGAAAGCTCCGATACCCGCAGCCCCAGCCCGAGCCGTTCCACCTCTTCGGCGTTGGCCAGCTGCTCGGCGTGGCCGGCGATCGGCAGAACTATCATTTTTTTGCGGCGCGCGATGCACTCCGAAATGGAACTGAGCCCGCCCTGGACCAGTACGGCGGCCGCGCGGTCTATCAGCGGCAAGCCGCCGGGGTCAAGCACCGGGGAAGGTTCCGGGAGAGAACCGATGACCTGCAGGTCGTAGCGCCTGGCGTAGTCCAGCAGCGCGGCCGACCCTATCCCAGAGCCGCCGGTCAATACGTACAGTTTATCCCCCGCGGCGGCGGAAACGCCGGCGCCGGCGAATTCCTCCCTTACTATAAGCGGGATGTCCATGACTTTTTCGCCGAGGACCGAAGCCGGCTCGAAGCAGGGCACCAGGACCAGCCGGCTGACCAGGCGCTGGAAACCGAAGTCCAGTTTTTCCAGCAGCATATCCCAGGGATAGCTCCCGCCATGACAGCGGCCGGCTTTGTGCCTGCGCACCACGTCACGGGCCTGCCCCAGCGCCGTTACCGGAACTCCGGCGAGGATAAGCGGGAGGAAATGGTAGTCTGAATCTATCAGGGCAAGGTCCGCGGGGCTTTGTCCCAGCAGCGCGCGCAGGCGCAGGGTGTTGCGGGCGTAAGCGGCGGCGTTGCGCGGCCTGAAGAAACCGGCCCAGCTTACCCGCTGGGAGAGCGACTGTCTCCCGGAGAAAACATATTCGTCCATCTCGGTCACTTCGGCCTGTACGGCAGCGGCGTTGGCCTGCCAGAAGCGCGCCGGCCTGCCGGCGGCGCAAATTAAAAGGCGGAGTTCTTCGCGCGGGACGCGCAGGCCGTGCCTGATGAACTGCGCGACGCCCAGCAGGCGGGAGGCGTTGCCCATCCCGAGACTGCCGCACATTATCAGGAGGGTCTTTGGCTTACCCATAACGTTCCCGCTGAAGCGCGAAGGTGCGGCTGACCGGAACGGTCCTGACGGACCTGACGATCTTCAGTCCCGCGCTTCCCGCCAGCCTGAGGTAAAAAGAAGCGTCGCGGACCTCGGCGGGGCAGTTCCAGAAACTGTGGACCGCCTTGTAGACCAGCCCGGGAAGCCCGGCCTCGGGCACCAGGCAGACTAGGCGTCCGCCGCCGCGAAGGAGCCCGGCCAGGTTTTTCAGGGCGGCATCCGGGCTCACGATGAATTCAAGTACTCCGGCGAGCAGTATCCTGTCGTAGCGGCGCCCGGAGCCGAACGTCTCGGCGCGGCCGACCTGTCCCTCGAAGCCCTGCGCCCTGTAAGCCTTTATCATGGCCGGAGAAGGGTCGAAGCCGCTTATGTCGGCGCCGGCCTCGCCGCGCATGCGCAGGGAATAGTAGCCGGCCCCGCAGCCGGCGTCCAGCACGCTCATGCCGGGGGCGAGGTCCAGGCATTCCCGCACTGCCCGCCATTCGGCGGCCTTGAACCGGCCCCAGAGGCCCTTCCTGGAGGCTTCCAGGTAGCCGCCCGCCTTCCGTTCGAAATAGTCGCCGCGGGACGTGGTCATATTTTGTAAGCCGTCGCCAGCCGCCCCGGGTCCAGGGGTGAGAAACGGGTCATACGGCCGATGCGGTAGCCGCCGGCCTCTGCCGCCGCCTCTATCTGCGCGCGCTTGAAATTCCGCGCGCCGTACGCCTTGTCCGCGCGCCGCCTGTAGCGCCCGTAGAGCAGCCCGCCCAGGCCGCTTTCGGATTCGGTGAACGAAAAACACAGGTTTTCGGCCTTTAACTTGCGGAACAGCAGGCCCATCTCGCTTTCATCCAGCCAGTCCAGCAGCCCAAGGAAGACTATCAGGGGCGCCTCCAGCGACGGGGCCTCCAGGACGTTCAGCTGTTCGAACCGTATGCGTTCCGCGTGGCCGCGGAAGCGCCGGCGGGCGGCCTCCACCGCCGTCCTGGAAAAATCTATTCCCAGATAACTGCGGGAAGGGTCGTTCAGAAGCGCCTGCGCGAGCGACCCGCTGCCGCAGCCCAGGTCGAGGACGAATTGATGGTGTTGGAAGTCCTCCCGTACCAGCCGGCGGGCCGCGCCCATCCTTCTTAGTACGGTCCAGGAGAACGGGTTGCAGCGTGACAGCAAAGAATAACGGGAGGCCTCCCAGGAGGCTATCTTGTTATCCCAGAACGCGGCCTTGCCGCCGGAGAGGGGGGCCGCGGGTCCTGCCGTCATTGCCGGCCTCCCGGCGCCGGGAGTTCTTTTCCGGGCAGGCCTTCTATTTTTCTTCCCATTACGTAAGCGGCCGCCGATTCGTAGCCGATTGAAATATTTTCCGGCCCAGTCGGGCAGTCTATGGTGAAGACGCGCTCGTAAGGCGCCAGCATAGACAGGTTCATAGTCCGGTACCTGTCCCTGTCCATCCCCAGCGAATCGGCCAGTAGGACGCTCCTGCGTTCGTCTCCGCAGGTAAAAGACAGATAGGGACGTTTAAGAAGCTGGTTCAAAAGAATG
>JAJZVJ010000028.1 GCA_021845705.1 bacterium | reverse complement strand
CCCTGCGGCCCTGCTCCGGGTTATCCTTCATCAGCTTCATGGTCTTGTTCAGCACCAGGTAGCACGCGCTGCAGGGCGCTATAACGTCCAGGTCCTCACGCTCGGCTATGGCCAGGTTGCGGCCCGCCAGCGCGTAGGATTTAGTCTCGTCCACCGACATATAAGCGGTGGCGCCGCAGCAGTTCCAGTCTTCAAGCTCCCTGACCTCTATGCCGAGGGCGCCGAACACGGCGAGAAAGGATTCTTCGTAAGCCCTGCCTGTGCCCTTCAAAGAGCAGCCGGGAAAATATTGGTATTTCATTTCACTGCCTCCTTGCTTTCCTGCAGGTCCAGCGCGGCCATAACCTGGCGCAGCTGCCTGCGGCCCTTTATCCTATCCGGGAGGACGGACAGGCGCCCGGTACGCATAAGGTTCAGGCCAAGGCCCGTCATATTGAGGAACCTGAACCAGCTGGTGCGCAGGAACAGGTCCGTGACCAGCAGGGTTTCCTGCACGCGCCCGAACATGAAGATCATGCGGCCGAATTCCCGGGCCAGCACCGGGATAGGGAAGCGCCGCGGGTACACGCCTTCCTCTATGGCCCTGCGCTTGAGCAGGTACATTATGTCGGTAACTTTAATGCTCTTCGGGCATTCTTCGCGGCAGGCGTAGCAGCTGGAACACAGCCAGATGGTGAAAGAACTGAGCACTTCTTTTTTAAAGCCTTCGCGGGCCATGTTGATGAGCCTGCGGGGCGTGTAGTCCATATAAAGGGAGAGGGGGCAGGTGGCGCTGCAGATGCCGCACTGTATGCAGTGGCGCAGGTTCTCGCCGCCGGTCTGGCCGCTTATCCAGCCGGCGAATTCCTTGTCGCAATCGCTTTCGTATTTGATCGTCTGCTTTAGTGGCATGGAACCACCTCCTTGCTGCGGTTATTCTTATACTATCATGCGCGTGCCGGAGCGGGCCAATTATTTCTGATTATGTATGTATAAGCTTTGCTTATAATGCCGAGGTAAAGCGAAGACCGCTCCGCCCCTGGGCGGGCGCTTTAAATTGCCAAGAAAGGGGCTTACCGCTATAATAACAGTACCCAGAGCCTATGACCAACGACCCGGAAAAACCCGCGCTAAAAAAAGGGAGAGGCCTGCGCATCCTGCTGCGCACGCTTCACATCATCGGCTTTTCCGTGCTTGTGGGCGGGCACTGGTTCGGCGTTCCCAGGGCCGGGCTGGAGCCCTGGCTGTATTTCAGCGTCCTCTCCGGGGCCGGCCTGATGCTGCTCGAACTGCGCGGCGGCCCGGACTGGTTCCTTCAGCTCGCTGGCGGGCTGACGCTGCTGAAGCTCCTGGTCCTGGCCCTGGTTCCGGTCTTCCGGGAGCACAGCGGGGCCCTGCTTTTGCTGGCCGTGGTCATAGGCTCGGCTGGTTCCCATATGCCGGCCTCCCTGCGCCATCTATATTATTTACATCTCCATAAGAGTTAATTCCGGCACCCGGCCGGTCCAGCAGGTAAATTAATATTGCCCCATAGACCTTCCGGTCCTGGGCCCTTCAGCACTTGGGTTTTTCCCATGGTGAGGTATATTATTGCCATGGCCAAGAACATTTCCGGTAAGAACCCTGTCCTCGCCCGCCTTTTCGCCGTCAGTTCCGTCTTGCTGCTCTCGCCCTGCCTCCTTTCGGCCGGCGGAGTTTCCTACAACGACCTTGTCTCGGCGGCCGGACCTTCCGGAGAGGAAATTATACCGGTCCCGGCGGCTTCCGGCCCCTCGCTTATAGACGGCACGGCCGGGGCGGAGCTGATGGACGAGAGCAAATGGCCCAGTTTGTTCGGCGGGGTGCATAAAAAAATAATGAAAAGCGCGCTCGCCACGCTGAACACCCGGGAATTCGAGATCCGCAGGGACGCGCTGATCTCCGGCTCCTATTCCGAATCGGGCCACCCCACCATGTCCGCCAACGGCGGCGACGTAAAGGGCATCTGGTTCGGGACCTCCCGGGATTTTGACGGCGGGGTACTGAAGCATTATGAACAGTTCGACTCTTCCACCGCCTACAGGGACATAGGCATAATCTGCCACCTTACCGAGGACATGGCCGTGCCCACCCACGCGGCCAATATCCCGCACGGCCTTTTTGTGCATAACGATAAATTCGAGGGCTTCGACAACGGCGACGAGGACAACATCGCGGTTCCCGGGGGCGCGGACGGCAAGCAGGAACCCTACGCTTATTACCAGCTTGTGCAGAACGAGACCCGCAGGAAACTGCCCTCCTGGAAAGACCCCGCCACCGGCAAGCAGTACTGGGTGGAGGCGCCCAACGCGCTGCGCATGGGCCAGGACAACACCACCGGCCCCAAGGGGCATTACGGCGGAGATAACGGCGACGACATTTATTCCGGAGATAAAGGCAGGAGCCCCGACCCGGAGATACACGCCCAGCAGCTTTCCGCGGCCGCTTTCGCTACCGTCGAGGTCCTGAAAGCCGCCTCGAGGGAGCTCCCTCCCCTTGTTTACAACCTTTACCTCGGGGACAGAACCCTCAAGGTCGGCGAAACCTCAAAGCTCACCTTCGGCGCGCTGGACAACAATTCTCATTCCCTGGACTGCGTAATTTCCGTCTACCGCGACGGGGCCCTTGTGGGGGAAATGTCCCGCGGCAGGCTGGCCCTGCTTGACCCCAAAGGCTGGTACGCGCCTTTCTTCAGCCGCAAGGTGGAAACGGAATGGACCGGCATGGCGGATTTTAAAACGCTGCCTCCCGGAACCTACGAGCTTGAAGTAAAGCTTACCGACGAGGACGGCAACACCACCCCTGAAGAGGTGAACCACGACGTTATGCGCGAGAACAACACCCGCATAGCCGTTACCGTTAAATAGCGGCCGGCTGCGGCTTATAAATGAAAAAGCCCCGGTCCTCCCGGGGCTTTTTCATTGCTTGGCTAAACTTACCGCTCGACGCACATGGCTATGCCCATGCCGCCGCCTATGCAGAGGGTGGCCAGGCCTTTCTTGACCCCGCGCTTTTTCATTTCGTGCAGCAGCGTAACCAGCACGCGCGCGCCGGAGGCGCCTACGGGGTGGCCCAGCGCCACCGCGCCGCCGTTCACGTTCACTATATCTTTATTGAAGCCAAGCTCCTTGGCCACGGCCAGCGACTGCGCGGCGAAAGCCTCGTTGGCCTCTATCAGTTCCACGTCCTTCAGCTCCCAGCCGGCTTTCTTAAGCGCCAGGCGCACGGCTTCCACCGGGCCTATGCCCATTATGGCGGGGTCCACCCCGGCCCAGGCGTAGGAGACTATCTTCGCCAGCGGGCTGAGGTTATGCTTCTTAACCGCCTCGCCCGAAGCCAGCAGCACGCAGGCCGCGCCGTCGTTTATGCCGGAGGCGTTGCCGGCGGTAACGGTGCCGTCCTTTTTGAAAGCGGGGCGCAGCTTGGCCAGGCCTTCGGCCGTAACCCCGGCTTTGGGATATTCGTCCTTGGCGAACATAACCGGGGCGCCTTTGCGCTGCGCGATGGCCACCGGCGCTATCTCGTCCGCGAAACGGTTCTCTTTCATCGCTTTTTCCGTCTTATTCTGGGACCCGGCCGCGAATTCATCCTGCTCCCCGCGGCTTATCCCGTATTTCTCGGCCAGGTTCTCGGCCGTCATGCCCATATGGTAGTTATTGAAAATATCCCAGAGCCCGTCGCCTATCATGGAATCTATGACCTCGCCGTTCCCCATCTTGTAGCCGCCGCGCGCTTTTTTAAGCACGTAAGGCGCGTTGGTCATGCTCTCGGCGCCGCCGGCTATTATCAGCTCGGCGTCGCCGCATTTTATCTGCTGCGCCGCCATGGCCACGGTGCGCAGCCCGGAGCCGCACAACATGTTAAGCGTAAGGGCGGTCTTATTATTCGGCACGCCGGAACCTATGGCTATCTGCCGGGCCATGTTCTGGCCCACGCCGGCCTGGTAGATGCTTCCCATCAGCACCTCGTCTATCTCCGCGGGGTTCACCTTGGCGCGTTCAAGCGCCGCTTTCACCACCGTCTTCCCCAGTTCCACCGAGCTCAGCTCGGCCAGCGCGCCGCCGAAACTTCCTATCGCCGTCCTGACCCCTTCCGCTATAAAAACTTCTTTCATGCGTTCCTCCGTGTTATATTCTCTCTTCTCTTAAAGATAGCCCAGCTTCCCCGCCTGTTTCGCCAGCTCCGCCCTGAAATCCGGGTGCGCCACGGCTATCAGCGCTTTGGCCCTTTCGCGCACGGTGCGGCCGCGCAGGCGCGCTATGCCGAACTCCGTCACCACATTATCCGTGTTCGCCCGGTGAAGAGTGACGGCCGAGCCTTCGGCCAGCGTGGGGACTATGGCCGAGACCGTGCCCTTTTTAGCCGTAGAGCGGCAGGCTATAACGCCTTTTCCCAGCCCGTCGTAAGCCTCTTTAGCGCCTACGGCGGTATCGGTCTGGCCGCCGGTGCCGGAATACTGCGCGGGGCCGATGGATTCGCTCGCCACCTGGCCGGTGAGGTCCACCGACAGGCAGGTGTTTATAGAGACCATCCGGGAATTGCGGCGTATCACGGCGGGGTCGTTAACCCAGGAGCCGCGGCGGAACTCCACGGCCGGGTTATCGTCCAGCCAGTCATAAAGCCTGCGCGAGCCCATGGCGAACGTGCAGACGAACTTGTCCTTGCAGAGAGCTTTTCTTTTATTGGTGATCACGCCGGCCCAGTAAAGTTCCATCACCGAGTCCACCAGCATCTCGGTATGCACGCCCAGGTCTTTCTTGCCTTTCAGCGCCAGGGCCGCGGCGTTCGGTATGCCGCCTATCCCCAGCTGAATAGTGGCGCCGTCGTCCACCAGCTCGGCTATATAGTTGCCGATCAAGGTCTCCGTCTCATCCGGGTCCGGAGAAGGCAGCGTGGGGACTTCCTGGTGGTTCTCAACGAACCAGTCCACGTCGCTAATATGCAGGTGGGTGTCCCCCAGGGTGCGCGGCAGGTTCCTGTTGATCTCAAGCACCACCGTATCGGCGGCCTCGAGGATGTCTTTTTCGTAGGTGATGCCGAGGGAGAGAGAAACGAAACCTTTGGAGTCCGGCGGCGTGCAGGTTCCGAAGAAAATATCCGGTTTTTTTACCTGCAGGCGGTCCAGCGCCGCGCGGTGCAGCATATTGGGCACATAGGTAACGGTGCCGGCGCCGGCCGCGAGCGCTTTGCGCGAACCCGCCGCGTGGAACCAGCTGGCCAGCTCGAAATGGCCCTTCATCTCCGGCTTTATGTAAAAATCGTAAGGTTTAAGCGTAAGCACGGAAAAAACGCGGGCGTCTTTCACCCGCGGCGCGGCCGTATGGAAACGCCCCATGCAGCCCTGCGGCTCGGAGGCGCACTGCGCCACCACCACGTCGTCGCCGCTTTTTATCAGGGCCGCCCCTTCGTCCGCGCTTATCAACTTGTCCGCATAGGCGCTTTTACGCGCCGCCTTTTTTCTTTCCGCTGTTATCATTTCTCCCCCCCGGCAAGTATCCCCTTCTTGAACACCCTGGCGAACAGTTTCACGGCCTCGTTATCGGCCAGGCCGTAATGCCCTTTCACTTTAAAAAGTTTCTCCATTATGAAATAGTTGGAATAGTTCCAGGTCACCATCATAAGGGCCGCCACGGGGTCTATATCGCGGGCCACCTTAAGAGAGGCCTTTGCGGGCGAGGCTTTCAGCGCGGCCGCGTAGCCGGAGCGCATATTGGCGAACAGCCTGGCCACGTGCTTAGCCCCGAACTCCACCACGTCCACGTAGATAAGGAGGATATAGGCCGAGAATTTCTTTACCGTTTCGCGCGAGGCGAAACCCAGCGCCTCGATATGGTCCGGGAAGGCGGTGGAGGCCAGGGCCTTTATCAGCGGCTGGTCCGGCCTGAAGTATTCCTCCTCGTATTTCGCGAGCAGGGAGACGAAGAGCTCTTCCTTGGTGCCGAAATAGTTGTAGATATTCCCGAGCGAGACCCCGGCGAGCCCCGCTATGTCCCGGGTGGAGGTCCCGTGAAAGCCCTGCCGCGTAAAAAGGTCCGAGGCCGCCCCCAGTATCCTGCCCAGGTTGGCGCGGGGCGCCGCTTTTTTATGAGCACCGTTTTTTGCCATATATGAACGAGCGTTCGTTCATAGAAATATTAACAAAACCGCGCGCCGCGGTCAATAGGCCGCGCCGCGGCCGCCAAAGAACCCCTACCTGGTAATTACGAAGAGGGACACGCAAGAGATAAGCAGCCACAGCGCCACGCCCTGGATGACGGGCTTAACGCCCACGGCCTTTATGGTGTCCCGGGAAAGCCCGGCGCCTATTAGGAAAAGCGTCAAGGTAAGGCCGGTCTTAGCGCCCCACGTTATATCGGAATAGGCGCCCACATAAGAGGGGAAGGCGCTCACGAACAGCGAGGCCGCGGCGAAAAAGAAAATAAAGTAAGGCGGCGACATTTTGGCCGACTTATTCTTGAAGGTTATGGCCGCCAGCAGCGAGAGCGGTATTATCCAGAGCGCCCGGGTAAGTTTTACCGTGGTGGCTATTTTAAGGGCTTCCGGGCCATAGCGGGCCGCCGCGCCCACCACGGAGCTGGTGTCATGTATTGCAATAGCCGCCCAAAGGCCGAACTGGTGCTGGCTCAGGCCGAGATGCCGGCCTATGGGCGGGAACAGGAACAGCGCTATGGAGTTAAGGATAAAGATGGTCCCCATGGCCACCGAGATCTCTTTTTCGCCGGCGTTGATTATAGGCGCTATGGCCGCTATGGCGCTGCCGCCGCAGATGGCGGTGCCGGAAGAGATAAGGTGCGAGGTGTTGCGCTCTATCTTAAGCCACTTGCCTATAAGCCAGCCGGCGGTAAGCGTTCCGAAGATGGAAACGGCCGTAAAGGCCACCCCGGTACGGCCGGCCGCCACCACTTCGCCGAAGTTCATGCCGAAGCCCAGCCCCACCACGGAGAACTGCAGCAGGTATTTCACCACCCGCCCGTTATGGCTGCGCCACGGGTGACCGACCGTAAGCGCCAGGCCCAGCCCGAGCGCCAGGGCCAGCGGCGGCGACGCGTAAGGGGTAAGGCAGAACAGCAGCAGCGCGGAAAAAAGCGCCGCCTGGATGTTTTTTTCTTTAAGCTCCGGCATTCGCTTTCACCTCGCGTTTATGGCGCAGGTATTCTATTATGGGCGGCAGCATAGAGAGGAAGATTATGAACAGCACCACGAAAGAAAAGTTATTGCGGATGACCGGGATATTCCCGAAGAAGTACCCGGAACCCATAATAAGCGTTACCCAGGTGAAGCCGCCTATCATATTGAACATCAAAAACCGCGGGTAGGTCATGGCGCCCACGCCTGCCACAAAGGGCGCGAAGGTGCGCACTATGGGCACGTATTTACAGAGTATGATGGCCTTGCCGCCGTATTTTTCGTAGAAATTATGCGTTTTCTGCAGGTATTCTTTTTTAAAGATCCGGGAATTCTCGTAATGGAAGACCTTCGGGCCTATAAAATTCCCTATCGCGTAGTTGGTATTATCCCCCAGCACCGCAGCGAAGACGAGCAGCGGCCACACCTTGTGTATATCCAGGTAGCCCATCGCGGCAAAAGTCCCTACCGCGAACAGAAGCGAGTCCCCCGGTAGTATGGGCGTCACCACCAGCCCGGTCTCGCAGAAAATTATAAGGAAAAGTATCAGGTAGGTCCAGGCGCCGTAGTCCTGTATTACCGCGCCCAGCGTCTTATCCAGGTGCAGAAAGACGTGAAAAGCGTATGCGAGCCAGCCGCCGATAGTTGTTAATATTTCCACACAGTTATTTTACTATATTCCCCGTCCCGCCCTTTTTCGGGCTATAATTTAACTATGGAAAGAGATTACGGCAAAGTTCCGCTTGAGCGCGCGCTCTCCAAACTGGGCGCCGCTTCCCGCAGCCAGACCCGCGAGTGGGCGCTTAAAGGCCGCCTGCAGGTTAACGGCCGCACCGTCCGGGACCCGCAGTACATGGTCTCGCCTGAAAAAGACAAATTCACGGTGGACGGCAAGCCCATGCAGAAAGACTCCTGGCAGGCCATAATGCTGAACAAGCCCAAAGCCGTGGTCACCACGGCCAGCGACGAGAAAGGCCGCCGCACCGTCTACGACCTGCTGCCCCCGGAACTGCGGAACCTCCACCCCGTGGGCCGCCTGGACCTGGCCACCACCGGCCTTTTAATACTCACAAACGACACCCGGCTTTCCTCCTACCTTACCGACCCCGCCAACGCCATACTGCGCACCTATATAGTTACCGTCGCCGGCGAAGTGACCGGGCCGGAGTTGGCGAAGGCGGCGGCCGGCATAACGGACGCCGGCGAACTTCTGAAACCCGCCGGCATAACCCTGCGCAAAGCCAGCGGCCGCGAATCGCACCTGACGGTGGAACTTACCGAAGGCAAGAACCGCGAGATCCGCCGGCTTTTCTCGGCCATCGGCCACGAAGTTACCAGCCTTAAGCGCGTGGCCTTCGGCCCGCTGCAGCTGGGCGCCCTGGAACCCGGGCAGTTCCGCCGGCTTACCAAGGCGGAACTGAACGTAAAAGAAACACCGGCGGCCCCGGTCAAGAGGCCGCTGCCGCCCCGGCCCCGGCCGCACGACAACAACCGCTTTAAAAGAAAAATGCCGCCCGGCAGACGGCACTTTTAACTTCCACTCCCCCCGGTAACCCCTATCCCCGTCAGCGGCGTTCTTTGGCGCCGGGCACGCTCATTGCCCACCGGCGCTCTGCGCAGGATTCTCAGCCACCTCGGTAAGGGCCTTCGTAGAGATAAGGGTGACCGTAAGCTCTCTCCCGCCTTCGTCGGAAGTGACCCCGCCGGTCACCACCGCGTTGCCGGCTTTGTCCTCCCACCTGCACGAAATTTCGTTCCGTTCGCCGGAGGCGCAGGAAAGCGGCCAGCCGTAGCTCCGGTTCAGCAGCAGGCGCAGCTGCTCAAGCTCAGCCCAGGGGTCCGCCAGCGGCGCGAAAGACAGCATGGACGAGATGAGTTTCTCGTCCATAAAGCGTCTGGTTATGGTCAGGCTCACGCCAACCTGTTCCCTGGTGGAAGTATAAACGTTGGGCGAAGTCTCCTCGGCGCCGGTCTTAGCGGCCTTGTAGGCCGCGAGGTCCATTCCGAGGCGCGGCGTTTCCGCCGGAACAAAAGAATCAAGAATAGCGCGCAGGCGCGCCAGGTCCGGAGAAAGCTTTGCCAGGCGCGCGCGAAGCGCGTCTTTATCCTTGTCCGTAGTCTTGGCGGCTATCTGCGGCTGGGCCATCAGGGTGGTGTAATACTGGTCGGCCAGGTTTTTCTGCGCGGCGGTAGAGGAATAAACGAACAGTTCGCTCGCGGCCAGGGCGGCGAGGTCCAGGTTTATTTTGTCCGGGGCCATTTCCTCCGGGGCTTTCCCGCCGGAGTCCTTCGCGCGCATCAGCCCGTCCACCTCGTCCTGCGTCATGCCGGTCTTCAGGAAAAGGTCGCGGTTATAGCGCTGGTCCGCCTTGCGGTCGTCTATATACTTGTCCACGCGCCTGAACCCGTAGAACCAGGAGATCCCGTCGGATTCTGAAGAGCCGTAATAGGGATCTTCGCCGCAATCGGTATAGGCCTTCATCCCGGAAAGCGAATTGCGCCAGTAGGTGCGGCAGTGCAGCTCCTCGCCGCGCGCCGGCGCCGCCGCCCCCGCCAACACCGCTCCCAGTATCAGAATATTTAAAAACCTCATTCCCCCTCCTTGCAAAAAAAGGGGACAGGCTACTTTTTTCTCATAGGGAAAACCCTCAAGGAAAAAGCAGCCTGTCCCCTTTTACGCTCCGGAATCTGGTGGGTGGTACAGGATTTGAACCTGTGGCATCTGTCGTGTGAGGACAGCGCTCTACCGCTGAGCTAACCACCCGGAAACAACCGTTCACCTATATTCTACAAAAGTTTTAATTGTTTTTCAGGCCGGCCGCTAGTTAAACGAGATGGCCATCAATATCAGGTACAGCAGCCCCGCAAAGAACAAGGTGAGGATAGCGGTGAGCCACCTGGATTTATGGGACACGCGCGCCTCTTTATAGGGGCCCTGGTTATGGCCTCTTTTCACAAGCCCCCCCGCTTTGCGCGGCCCTTCCCCGGCTTGGGCGGCGGCAGGCGGGTAAGCGTATAATACACCACTTCGGACATTTTTTCGCGGTCTTCCAGCCATTCCGCGTTAACCTGGCAGGTATTCTTGCTGCCCGGGTAGGCGCGCGTTTTCTTGTCCCTGAACAAATGCAGCGTAGAGGGCGCGGTCTTAAGGAAAAGCGTGTCGTCGCAGACCAAAGCGAACACCCGCCCGGCGCTGTAAACGCAGTATTCCCCCATCATGGGGCGGAAGGAAACCTCCGGCACCAGCGCAAGCGCGTCGCGGAGGAATTCTATCGTTTCTTTAGAAGTTGCCATGTCTTATGCCGCCGCCGGCTCCACCTTATAAAGCACCATAGGCTTCGACTTGCCTTTCATCAGCACCGGCGCGCATTCAATAAAGGAAAAGCCGGGGAACTTGCCTCTCTCAAGGCCCCGCACCGTGGCCTCGCTCAGCAATATCTGCGTGGCGGCTATCTTGGTCTGGCTCTCTATGCGCGAAGCCACGTTAACGGTATCACCCAGCACGGTATACTCAAGCCGCGCCTCGGTGCCCACGTTGCCGGCCACCAGCCCGCCGCTGTGCACGCCCACGCCGAAGAAAACCTCCGGGTGCCGTTTCTGCGCGTTAAATTCCTTCAGCGCATCCCGCATGCCCAGCGCGGCCCTGAGCGCCGCCGCCTGGTGGTCCTCCACGCCGAACACCGGCGAGAAGATAGCCATCACCGCGTCGCCTATGAACTTGTT
Source organism: bacterium (assembly GCA_021845705.1). Taxonomy (GTDB): domain Bacteria; phylum Elusimicrobiota; class Elusimicrobia; order Elusimicrobiales; family UBA9959; genus UBA9959. Next base: position 1,516 of record JAJZVJ010000028.1, on the reverse strand, counting down.
TATCACGCCCTTGTTATCGGCGATAGGCCTGGTGATATAGGTGAAATATTCGTTCAAAAATTTAATAAGGTCCACCGGCGGCAGTTTCTCGCTCAGCGGGGTGAAGCCGCGGATGTCGGAGAACAGCACCGTGGCCTGTATCTCTTCGCCGGCCAAATTCACCTTGCCGCTCTTCATTATCTTCTCCGCTATCTCAAGCGAAACATACCGGCCGAAAGTATCCTTAATATGGTCCCGCTCCACCAGCCCGTCCAGCATCATGTTAAAATGCCCCTTCAACTGGCCGAACTCGTCGGCGTAAAGCACCGAGGTCTTGCAGGAAAAATCCCCCGAGGCCACGGCCTTCATGCGCTTCACCAGCGCGCTCGCCGGCGCCTGCACGTTGTAGCGGTAGAGCACTATGGAAACCGCCTGAAAAAACAGGATAAGCGCCACGAGAATGGAGATGACCATGAGAGGCAGGAATACGCGCACATTTTCATACGAGAGCGCCCATTCCAGGTTGTTCCCGTGCGAAGCGGCCAACTTGGTGAACAGGTCGAAATTGGAGAAAACCGGCACATAAATAGCAAGCAGGAGCGGCACCATCGCGAGCGAGAACATCATAAGCGCGTAGCGCATGCTGAGGTTGAAGGCAAAGCCGCGTTTGAGGCCGTACGGATTGTTATCGGCGAAGAAAGGCCTCGCTATACGCCTGCGTATATACAGCCCGGTAAGTTCCAGGTTAAGGTAGCTCACGAAAGCGCCGAAAAGAAGGGCCGTCACGCCGAAGATCGCCTGCTCGCGCCAGGACACGTGCCCGTACCGCGCGGAGTAGGCAAGAACATTTTCCAAATAGCGCTGCAGGGCTATAACCCAGCCCAGTATGAAAATTACCGCCGGGAGATTAATGATGCGGCTCTCAATGCGGGCCAGGTCCTGCGGTTTCTTAGAGAAGTAATACCGGTAAAGCGGCCAAAGCCAGAACAGCAGGAAAAGGAAATAAAGATCGCCGGTTCCCTCTCTGCCCGGGTAACCCTCACGCTCCACCGCTTTCCCATTCACGTAATGGGTGCTTGTATGCTTTCGAACTTTCAGCAGCCTGAAAATTTTTTCACCGACCCCTTCGGAGGGCGAGTATTTGCTCCCATTGGCCTGAGACTCGGTAAAATGCGACCATTCCGTTTTAACCGCGGAAAAATCTATAAAGGAGTACACCTCGAAGAAGACAGAAGTTACGCTCCCTAAAGCTACCGACAGCGAAAAAATGAGGTAAAGCCCCAGGTGAAGCTGGTGGAACTTCTTCCAGATAGCGGACAGTTTTTTCATAGATAGCCGAAGCGCCTTTTACCTATTGCTTCCCGCTTTGGGCCCCCGCACAGGGTCAGGCCGCCGCGGGCGGCTTGGGCTTGTTAAGGGACAGCCCTTCTTCGGCGGGATTTACGTATTCGGTAAAAGAGGTTATCAGCCTGCTTTTGGGCGAATGGTTCTCGCCCTGCTCGTTCAGGCCGAAGTAGGCCTTAACGGCCTGGTCGGA
>JAJZVJ010000027.1 GCA_021845705.1 bacterium | reverse complement strand
ACAAACCTGTGGGAGGGAGCTTTTTTTTCTTGAAAAATGACCTTTAATGAGCGACACGCCCTTGTCGGGTTGGTGTTGTATACTATCAGGGAGGTGGGAGCTTATGTTCGCAAAACGTATTTCAAAATCTCAGTTCATGATGGGCCTGCAGTGCCTTAAAAGGCTGTGGCTTTACAATTACCGCAAGGACCTTATGCCGCCGGTAACCCCGGAGCAGCGGCAGGTGTTCGCCCAGGGCCGGGCCATAGGCGCGCTGGCGCGCGGCTACTACGCCGGCGGGGAACTTGTGGCCGCGGAATACAACCAGCTGCCGCGGGCCCTAAAGCGCACGGAGGAGGTTGTGGCGGGCGGCGCCAAGGTCATATACGAGGGGACCTTCGTCTTCAACAATGTGCTGGCGCGCTGCGATATTTTAAAGCGCAACAGGGACGGCTCGTGGAATTTAATAGAGGCCAAGGGGTCCACCGCCGTTAAGGACGAGCATTTGCCGGACGCGGCCCTGCAGCGCTACGTGCTTGAAGGCGCGGGGCTGAAAATCAAAAAAACCGCGCTTATGCATATAAACGGCGCTTTTGTTAAGAACGGGCCCATAGACCCTAAAAAATTCTTCAGCCTGGCGGATATCACCAAAGAGACGGCCGCCCTGCGGCCGGAGATAAGCGCGGACCTGGAACGCTTTTTGGAGGCGCTGGCCTCCCCGGCCGCGCCGGAAACAGGCATAGGCCGGCATTGCTCCACCCCGTACAACTGCGAATTCCGCGGCCATTGCTGGAAAGGCGTGCCGGAATATTCTATTTACGATATCCCCCGCCTAAGCTGGGAAAAGAAGAATACGCTTAAAGCTATGGGGATAATGCTTTTTAAGAACGTGCCCGACAGTTTTGAACTGTCCAAAAGCCAGCTGGCGGCTTTAAAGGTGGAGAAAACCGGCGAGCGGCTGGTGGACAAGAAAAAGCTGGCCAGGTTCATAAAGGAAATAAAATATCCTCTTTATCACATAGACTTCGAGACCATCATGCCCGGCATACCGCTTTACGACGGCTCCAGGCCTTACCAGCAGGTCCCGTTCCAGGTTTCGCTGCACGTGCAGGCGGCGCCGGGGGCGGAGCCGGCGCATTTTGAATACCTGGGCGATGGGAAGGCGGACCCCAGGCCCGGGCTTGCGGCTTTTCTGCTGGCCCATATAGGGCCGGAGGGGACGCTGCTCGCTTACAATGCCTCTTTCGAGCTGCAGCGCATAAAAGAACTGGCCCGGGACCTGCCGGAGCGCGGGCCGGCTTTGCTCGCTTTGACGGAGCGGTTCCAGGACCTTATGAAGCCTTTCCTGGAGCGGGCCTACGTGCACCCGGCCTGCCACGGCAGGTTCTCGCTTAAAAAGGTGCTGCCGGCGCTTATCCCGGACATGACTTACGAAGGCCTGGGCGTGGCCAACGGCGGGGACGCGCAGCTGGCTTATTTTAACCTCCTCTCGGGGGAGCTGACGCCCGCCGCAACGGAGAAGCTCCGCGGGGACCTGCTTATTTACTGCGGCCAGGACACGCTGGCCATGGTAAAGATACTTGAGCATTTGCGGCGGACAATATTGTAATTTCTTACCATGAGCGACCGCGACCCGTCCCGGCTTGTAAGCTGGCTTTACCTGGATATGAACTCTTTCTTCGCCTCGGTGGAGCAGGAGCTGGACGCTTCTTTGCGCGGCAGGCCGGTGGCGGTGGTCCCGCTTATGGCGGACAGCACCTGCTGCATAGCGGTAAGCTACGAGGGGAAGGCTTTCGGGGTTAAGACCGGCACCCTGGTGGCCGAGGCCAGGCGGCTTTGCCCCAGGATGAAGTTCATCGTCGGCGACCACGTTAATTACGTGCGCTACCACAATAAAATAGTGGAAGCCGTCGAGTCCTGCGTGCCGGTGGATTCCGTCTGCTCAATAGACGAGCTGGCCTGCCGGCTGACCGGGTACCAGATGGACGTGGGCGCGGCCACCGGGCTTGCGGCCGGGATCAAGGCCGCTATAAGGGAGAAGGTGGGCTCTTCGCTTAAATGTTCCATAGGCCTGGGCCCTAACCGCTACCTGGCCAAGATAGCCGGCGACATGAAAAAGCCGGACGGGTTAACCGTTATTCTGCCCCGCGACCTGCCGCAGGTACTTTACCCGCTTAAACTGCGGGACCTTACCGGCGTGGGCGCGCGCACCGAGGCCAGGCTTAACCGCAACGGCATAACCAATATGCGGGAACTGCTGGCCCTGAGCGCCAAAGAAATGAACCAGGCCTGGGGCAGCGTGGTGGGCGAAGAACTTTGGCACCTGCTGCGGGGCGAGAATTTGCGGATAAAGACGGCGGAGCAGAAGTCCATAAGCCACTCCCATGTGCTGCCGCCGGAGCTGCGCAACAGGGCGGGCGCCCTGCGCATACTTAAGAAGCTTACGGACAAAGCGGCCACCCGGCTGCGCAAGGACGGGCTTTACGCCTCAGGCATAAATATCTACGCCCGGTTCACCGGCCAGGACGGCTGGCAGGCGCGCTGCAATTTAATGGAGACGCAGGATACCCCGGCCTTTATCCACGCCGTAAAAACGCTCTGGAAGGAACTGCCGGCCGGGCAGCTCTTCGCCGTGGGGGTGGCCCTGTCCGGGCTGGTGCCGGAGGGGCTGCACGCGCCGTCCTTGTTCGAGGACCCGCGCCGGAACCGGCTTACCAGGACCCTGGACCAGCTGAACGAGAAATTCGGCCGGGACGTGCTGCACTACGGCGCCACGCACGACTCTTCCGGCCTGGTGCCGCTCAGGATAGCCTTCACCCGCATCCCGGACGCGGATGAAAAATAACGTCGCGCTAATCTTTGTACAATTTTCAAATGCTGGAACTTATCCTGAAGAAGCTGACCGGCAATAAAAAAGCCGTTCTCGTCTTTTTTTTGTGCGCGGGCTTCGCCCTTTACGCCAACACGCTCAGGAACCCGTTCGTCTTCGACGATATTGTGGTTATCTCCGAGAATAACGCGCTTAAAGAAGCGTCCAACCCGCTTGAGGCCTTTAAATACGACGTCTTCGGCGAGAAGGTTTCCGTCGACACCGGTTTTTACAGGCCGGTGGCCTCGCTTTCTTTCTTTTTCGACTACGCGGTCGGCAAACTTAACCCGTTCATTTACCACTTCGACAATATCCTCATCCACATCCTTAATTCTTTCCTGCTTTTTATTCTGCTGCGCAAGCTCGGGCTGGGCGAAGAAGCCGCGCTGCTGGCGGCTTTTATCTACCTTATCCACCCCGCCAATACCACGGCGGTGGCGTACGTATCCGCCAGGGATTCGCTGCTGGGGGTGTTCTTCGGTTTCCTTTGTTTCATAGCGTGGGAAAGCGCGCCCTTGCTCTCCGTGCCTCTTTTTATGTTTTCGGCTTTGTGTAAAGAGAACATGGTGGTGCTGCCTTTTATAATTTTCTTCTACTGGCTGTTCTTTGAACTTAAGACCGCCCCGTGGAAGAGCAAAAAAGGCCTGACGCTTTTTTCTTTAATGCTCCTGTCGCTTCTTTATACCGGGCTGAGGGTCTATATGCAGAAGAACTCCGCCCTGGTCCCGCTTTCTTTTTTAAGCGCGGAAAGCTTCACGGTAAGAACGCTCACTTTCATAAAAGCCCTGTACGTCTACCTGGGGATAGTTCTTTTCCCGGTAAAACTGGCTTTCGAGAACCATTTCATAGAAAGGCAGGTCCTGAACGTTTACAATGCCCTGACCGTTCTTACAGGCTTAGCGCTGGCTTACGTTTACAGGAAGAATTACGCCCGTTTTAAATTTTACGCTTTCTACCTCCTGTGGTTCCTGATAGGCCTGGCCACGGTCTCAAATATTTTCCTGCCGCTCAGCGCCACCATAAGGCTGCAGTGGCTTTACCTGCCTTTGGGCGCGCTGCTGGCCGTTCTCGCCGACGCGCTGCTGCGGGCCGCCCGCGGCCCGGCCGGGAAGAAGTACGTTAAAGCCGCGCTCCTGGTGTGGCTGCCTTTCCTTTGCGTGCAGACGGTAAGAAGGAACGCCCTCTGGTCGGACCCTTTGAAGTTCTTTAAATATGAAACCCGGGTGGAGCCCAAGAATTTCCTGGCCTGGTGCGCCCTCGGGGACCTGTATTATGACGACGGGAATTACCTGATGGCCGAGTACTGCTTTAACGAATCCGTCCAGCAAAGCCCCGGCAAGTCCTACGACCTGGCCATAAGCAACCTGGCCGAAGCCCGGAAAAAAATTAACGAAGTAAAAAAATAACCCGGGGTGCGGCGGCGGCCAATAAAAAATATAATAAAAGCGGAGGAAAAGTGGCCAAAATAATTCACGCGGCGGACCTGCACATAGAGGACGGCGAAGAAAAAGCCTACTGCTATGGCGTGCTGGACGAGATCATTTCCCTGGCGAAGGCGGAAAAAGCCGGCGCGCTGGTGCTTGCGGGGGACCTTTTCAACTCGTTCGGGGATTTCGAGGCGCTGCGCTCGGAAGTCTGCTTTAAACTTAAGCCGCTGGCCGATGCGGGCTGCGCCATAATTTATATCCCCGGCAACCACGAGGGCCGCGGCGCCACCGCCGACCTTTCCGCTTACAACTTGGATCCCGTTATCTTCGCCCCCGCGCAGCCCTTCTCGCTGGTTTCGGCCGCCGGGGCGGAATTCCTCTGCGTGCCGCACGCGGCCAGCTACGACGGCTACCGCGACTGGAAGGTCCCGGAGAAGAAGGCCGGCGTGCCGCGCATTGTAGTGGCGCACGCCCTCAACTCCACCATCTACACCGGCCCGGACGAGGAGACAGACGCGCGGGCCGGCGTTATGGACGACGACCTTTTTGCCAGGTTCGGGGCCGATTACGCCGCGCTGGGGCATATCCACTCCGGGCGCCAGCAGGTGCTGGGCGGGGCCGTGGCCTGCTACCCGGGCTCGGCGCGCGTCTGGCGGGCCCACCCGCGCGAGGCGGGCCCGCGCCGCGCCTGCGTGGTGGAGACCGGCCCTGCGGTCACCGTGCGTACCGCCGAGCTCAATTCGGCCGGCTTCTACAGGGAATACCGCCTGCCGCTGGACCTGGCCGGCGCCGTAAACCCGGGGGCGGCGGAAAAAGCGGCTTCCTCGGTTTCCAGCCTGGACCTGGTAAAGGTCATACTTACCGGGGTAGTGGAAGACGAGAACGCGGCCAAGATCTCCGCGGAAGCGCTGCGCGTGAAGCTTGCCAGGAGGGCCCGGTTGGCCCTGGTGGAGACGGAGACCATAGTTTCCGCCGAACTTTCCTCGAACGGCCTCACAAAAGCTTTTTTAGCCGAAATGGACAAGCTGGAGCCGGACGACGCCCAAGGCGGGGACTACCGCCGCTGGCTGCTTGCGCGGCAATACGGCCTGCAGGAACTGGCCGCGCACCTTGTGGAGGGCAGATGATACGCCGCCTGGAGCTGCCCGACTTCGGCAAATTCAGGAAGACCGGCCTGGACCTGGGCCCTTTCACCATCATAACCGGCCCCAACGAGGCCGGCAAGACCACCGTTTTCGACGCGCTGTTCGACGCGCTCTGCGCGGAGTCGCGCCACGAGGGGCGGCCGCTCTGGAAGAACCTGGCGGCCCGCTACGGCGCGCTGCGCAAGGCGGAACTGGTCTGGGAGGAAGGCGCCGCCCCGCTGGCCTTCGGCGACAACGAATTCGTGGAGATCTTCGCCATACGCGGCGGCGAGCTGGGCGTGCAGCACCCCGAGAACAAAGGCGCCTCGGCCTGGGCCCAGGCCGCCGAGAACGCGCTGCTTAACGCCGGGCTTAACCCGGAACTGCTGGCCGCGGAGCTTGACGACAAAGCCGCCAGCTTCCGCAAGGGCTCGGTGCAGGCCGGCATGAAGCGCCTGCGCGAAGCTATAAAGGACCACGAGCAGGCCATTGCCGGGCTTAAGGCCGAGCGCGACCAGGTGCTTGCCGGCGCGGCCGAGGCCCCCCGCCTGGAGGCCGAAAAGAAAGAGAAAGAAGCGGGGCTTGCGGCCAAGAACGCGGAAGTTAAGGCCAAAGAGCAAGCCCTGGAGAAACTTTCCGCCTCGGTGCGGCGCGCGGCCGTTATGGCCGGCCTGACCGCGCTGCGCGAACTGAAAGAAGCCCGCGAGGCGGCGGAAGAGATGGAGAGCTTCGCGGCCGACGGAACGGCGCAATACAGGGCTTTGCAGCAGGCCCAGCGGGACGCGGAAAAACTCGCGGCCGGGGCCGCGGCCGCGCTTGCGGAAAAGCGGGCCACGGTCACAGCCGCGGCGGCGGCCATAGACCAGCTCTCCGGGAAAGCCGCCCTGCTTAAGCTTAAGAGCGCGCGCGCGGCGGGCCTGGCCGAAAGGCTGGGCAAATTCGCCTCCGAGCCCGAAAAGATCTCCCTTACGGTGGACGCTAAACTGCGCTACGGCGTGTGGGCCGGCGGAGTTCTCCTGGCCGCGTTCGTGGCCTATTCCGGCCGCGGCACTGCAGCTTATGCCGCGGCGGCCGCCATACTCGCGGCGGCGGGCTGGGCCGGTTTTAAATTTTCCATCATACGCGCGCTCGTGGGGCATTCCCAGGAGGAGACCGCCGCTTTCCTCGCCGGGCTGGCCGGCGAATGGGAAGCCGACCCTAAGGAACCTTTCCCAGTTAAAGACCTGGAAACGGCCAGGGCCTTCCTGGCCAGGTACGGCGCCGAGTACGAGGCGGCGGTCAGGGCCTCGGGAGACAAGACGGCGGAACTGGGCACGCTGCAGGTGGTAGTTACTACAGCCGAAAAGAACAGGGATGAACTGACGAAAGCCGCCGGGGACGCCGCCGGGACGGTGGCGGCCTGGTTCAAGGAACACGGCTGCCAAAACGAGGACGAGTACCAGTCCAAAACGGCCGAGTACAAAAAGCGGGCCGCGCGCGCGGCCGACAGGGAGCAGCGCGTGCTGGCGCTGGCGGGCGGCAGCGGCTGCGCCGGTGAAGAGGAATTCAAGGACAAGCTTTTCGCCGAGAACGGCGACCTGGAGCGGCGCGGCGTGCTCCCCGCCCAGGGCGTGGACCAGGAACTGGCGGGCTTAAAGAGCGAACTGGCGCGCCTGGGCGGGGAAGCCCGCGGGCTGGAAGCGGCGCTCAACAAGGTGAACGCGGCTTTGCAGACTAATTTGGCCGTCTCCGGGGCCAGGCTGGGCGGCCTGCCCGAGCGCCTGAACCAGGCCGAGACCGTGCTTGAGGCGGACAAACAGGAACTGGCGGACCTTGAACTGCAGGCCGGCGCTTACGCCCTGGCCGCCGGGGTTTTTAAAACCCTGGCCAAGACTTCCGTGATGGCATTTGCGGCCCTGGGAAAAGAAGTTACCGAAACCCTGCGCGCGGTGCTGCCCGAGGCGCACGCCGAGTTCCGCGGCTTCGAGGCCGCCGGCGCGGCCGTTACCGACGCCTCCGGCATAACCCGCCCCGTCAGGAGTCTTTCTTCGGGGATGCGGGACCTGTTCATGCTGGCGGCGCGGCTGACCATCGCGCGGCGGGCGCGGCTGGGACCGGAAGGGCTGGCCCCGGGCCTGCTGGTGCTGGACGAGCCTTTTTACACGCTGGACGCGAAGCGCGAACGCGCGGCCCTTAGGCTTATAGGGAATTTCCACAGGAGCACCGGCTGGCAGGTAATAATCCTCACCAAAGACCCGGCCCTGGCAGGCGCGGCCGCTGCGGAAGGCCTCCCGGTCACGGAAGCTGAACTGACGCCGCTTTCCTGACGGAGCGGATCCCGGCCGTTCCGGCCAGGGGGAAAATATCTATTATTCAGGATCAAGCGCGTTTTTTCAAGCGCGGGTTTAACCGCGCCAGGACTTTTTCTTTCCGGAGAAAGATCCCGCGCGCTTCTTCGCGCGTGACCCGCGCGAAACGGATGACCTGGCTGGGGCCGTACTGGCCAAGCAGGTCTATGTCGGCGGTGATAACGTTGAAAATTCGCGGGTAGCCGCCGGTGGTCTGGCGGTGGCGCAGCAGGATTATCGGCCCCTCGGGGGTCAGCTGGACGGTTCCGTCGGCCACCGCCTCCGAGACCATATTGGCCAGGCCGCATTTCAGCCGGGGTTCTCCGGCCAGGTGCATGCCCATCTTGTCCATCTGGAAGGTGGTGCGCCAGGTATTCCCGAAAAAGAGTTCCGGGTTCTCCAGGTAGCCGTATTCCGGCCCGGGAAGCACGCGGATGCGGCCCTGCGGGTCGGTCCAGCCGCCCATATCGGAAAAAGAAACCTCCGGGGCGGCGCCGGGGACCTCCCCGTTCTCCGGGAGCGGGCGGAAGCAGAAATAGGTGCGCAGGCCGTATTGTTTTTCCCCGAAGGTCACGCGCTCGCCGGGCTGCACGGCGCAGACGCGGCTGTGTCCGGCTTCGCGCACGGTCTTCCCGCTCTGTATCTGCACGGGGCGGCGGGCGCCGGTAAGGATGAACCGGCCGGGGACCAGTATTTCTATCTCGGGGGCGGCCAGGATCTCAAGCGCCGGCGTCTCGGGCGGGTTGCCCAGCGCCAGGTTCCCGCGCTTCAGGGAAAAATTATCCATGGCGCCGCCCGGTGAGATGGCCTGGTCCTGGCTGCCGTACCGCGGCAGGCCGGCGGTTTCGCAGATGCCGGGGCTAAGCAGGCGGTAGTTCTGTTCCACGCTCTTGGTGAGCAGCCGCAGCCGCGCCGCGAGTTCCAGGGCTATGGGAGAATCGGAATGGATGCAGACCGTGTCGGCTTCCAGCTTCTTCCAGACGGGCCGGCCCGCTTTGGCCAAATTCACGTTAACGCGCCGGCGCTGGATTATTTCGGCGGCCTGGGCCGCCGCCTCTTCCAGGCTGTCTATGGAGGCGCCGGGCCGGGAGCGGTCCACCAGGACCAGCTTTTTTTTAGCCTTGTCGTAGCCGTAGCGCCGTTCTACGAAGGCCTCGTTCAGCACCTTGATGCCGCGCTTCTCCGCCGAGACGGCTATCTCGGAGTCCACGGGGGCCAGGAGTTCGTGGATGCCGGATATTTTCAGCCACTGGGCCAGGGCTTCGGCCAGTTTATGGTCATGGCAGGCTTCGTGGTACAGCGCGCCGTGCAACTTGACGCAGCGGACCCCGGGGATAAGCGCCAGCTGCTTAGCCAGCGAAGCGAGGAGCGCCGCCTCGGGAATACGCATCACCTTGCGGCCGAAATGCCCGCGGTCCGGGTAAGAGAGGTGGGCGGCCAGCTTTACGCCGCGTTCCGCGGCGAGAGCGCCGAAGGCTTTTACGCTTTTCTTATCCCCTGCGTGCCCGCCGCAGGCCAGGTTGGCTATCTGGATGAACTCCATAAGCTTCCTGTCCGCGGCGTTCGCGGGGCCGCGCTCGCCTATATCGCAGTTGACCAGCATGTCAGCGCGTCCTCCGGAAGATAACTATGTCGCCGGGATTAATGGCTTTCAGCAGCCCGGGATCGGTCATGCCGAGTATATTCCAGCCGCCGGGCGATTCCTCGGGGTAAACCCCGGTCTGCTCGCCGCCAATGGCCACGGCGCCGGCCGGCACCTTGAAGCGCGGCGAGTCCAGCCGCGGCGCCATCAGTTTCTTATCCATCCCGAGCAGGTAGGGAAAGTGCGGGCGGAAACCTATCATCGCCACCATGTATTCGGCGGCGGCGTGGCGCTCTATTACCTCTTCCTCGGTCAGCCCGGTAAGCTGGGCCACGCGCGGCAGGTCCTCGCCGGTGTAGGAGACCGGCAGCACATGGCGCACGGCCGCGCCGGTAAGCGCGGCCCCGTCGGGGGGAATGGAAGCGAAACAGCCGTCCACAATGCGGCGCACGGCGCGCCAGTCGGTGCCGGGGGCCGCGTGCACGGCGAGGGCGGTATAAGAAGGCACGAAGTCCAGTACGCCCAGCCCGGCCAGTTCTTTATTCTCCTTAAGGCGCTGGTAAGCGCAGAGCACGCGCAGCGAGGCCGGGCGGGAAATGGACCTGCCGAGGGACCAGCAGAGGCAGGCGTCGCCCAGGAAATAGGTTTTTATCTTGTTTTCGGCTGCCGGCATGTATTAAGGATATAAATAATAAGAGCGGGTTTACAATTTTTTCCTGGCGGGCGCGCCCGCGTTAAGCGCGCTGGGCAGGCCGCGGATTAAAATAAAAACAGCGACGCCTTATTCTTCGCAAAAAAACGCGCCGGGAATATCTTGTTTATTCCGGGCGCGCAAAAAAACGTTCCGGGTCTTCCGCGGGCCCGCGCCGGCGCCGCAAAACAGAGGCGGCACTTAAGGCCGTTGAACCGCGCCCCAGTGCCGCCTTCCGACGTAAATCAAACGAAGACTATTTCTTCTTCGCTTTCTTCACGGTTTTCTTCGCAACTTTTTTCTTGGCAGCTTTCTTTTTAGCAGGCATTATTTTCTCCTTGCGCAAAATGTGCGCTGTGTTCTGATTTTATATATTGTTTCGCGCTAATGCAATAGTAATCTTGGTTTTTTTTATTTTTTTATGCGCCGAATTCCGCGCGCAGGTTTTATATAATTAAAAAAATGGACCGCGTAATAGAAGTCGCCGAGTTCTTAAACCTGGCCGAAGGGAAACCGACGGCGGTATTCCCTTTGGGCCTGCCGGTGCTGCTGGTGCGCCGCGGCGCGGAAGTGCGCGCGCTGGAAAACCGCTGCGCCCATATGGGCTGCCCGCTCACGTCGGGCACGCTGGAGGGTGACATACTGCGGTGCCCCTGCCACGACTGGCGTTTCAATATCCGCGACGGCACGTTCCTCGACGCGCCGGAGCTTTCCGTGAAGGTTTACGCCGCCGAGCTCAGGGACGGGAAGGTTTTCGTGAGGATACCATGAAAAAAATAACCATCTACGCGCTCAGCACCTGCCTGTGGTGCAGGAAGAGCAAGAAATATTTCGAGGAAAAGAACGTTCCGTTCGAAGCCATAGACTACGACAAGCAGGACCCGGAAAAACAGAAAGCTATGATGGCCGAGATGCGCGCGGCCGGCTGCACCGGCTCTTTCCCCTTTATAAAGATCGGCGGCGCCTGCGTGCAGGGCTACGACCCGGAAGAATTCGAGAAGCATTTAAAATGAATATCAACGCACGCAAAGAAGCGCTGCGCTTCCTTTTTCGGCCGATCGCGGACAAGCTCGGCTATAAATTCACTCCCGTGGAGGAGGACGCCGACTTCCTGCTGGAGAAAGAAGCGGAGATAGAAGCGGAGACGGGGATCCCCTACTGCCCGTGCCAGGCCCGCACCCTGGACCGCGCGGAGAACATGAAGATGGTCTGCCCCTGCATCCCTTTCCACCGCGCGCATTACGACGCCATGCGCCGCTGCTGGTGCGGGCTGTTCGTGCACAAGGACGTTACGGACCCGGACAAACTGAAACAGGTCCCCGAGTCAAGTACAGGCGGGCGTGGAGCGGGCATTAAATAATCCTTTATGTTCATAAAAGCCATGGAAGAAAAAGAAATAGCCCCGGGCGGCATGAAGGCCGTCAGCCTTAACGGGCGCAGCATAGTGCTCTGCAATCACGGCGGAACTTTCTACGCGGTGGAACGCGCCTGCGGCCACGCCAGAGCGGCGCTCGAGCGCGGCGCCCTGACGGGCTGGATACTTACCTGCCCGCTGCATTACGCGCAGTTCGATATACGCAGCGGCGAAGCCCTCAGCGGGCCGGCGCCGAAAAGCCCGGAAAGCGGGCACCCGGACCCGGCCTCTCCCGCGCTTGCGACCGCCGGGCTAAAGACGTGGCCCGTGCGGCTGGAGGCCGGGGCGGTGCTGGTGGATATGCAATAAGTACGGTTCTTCGGGCGTTATATCTCAGGCGGCGGATAGTGGAGGACATCATGAAATTCGGTATTTTAACGGTTGCGATAGCGGCGCTGCTGGTTCCCGGGGCCGCGAGGGCGCAGCGGGACGCCGGCCCCTGCCTGCCGGACATACAGGAATTCTGTAAAGACGTAGACCGGGGCGGCGGAAAAATAATCTCCTGCCTGATGGAACACCAGGACGAACTCTCGGAGGGCTGCAAGGCCATGGCCATGCAGGCCGCCGGCCAGAAGGCCGGCAAAAAACCGGGTAAAAAAACCGCAAGAAAACAGGATCCCTGCAAAGAAGACATCTCCATATTATGCCCCGATGTTAAAGGCGGGCGGGCCGGTAAACTGCGCTGCCTTAACCAGCATAGAGAGGAACTTTCCGAAGTCTGCCTTGTCTCCCTCCCTAAACCGGTTAAAACCCGGCGCAAAAAGGACCCCTGCCTGGCGGACGCGAACAAATTCTGCAAAGACGCCGAGGGCGGCTTCCCGGGAAGGATGCGGTGTCTGAAGGAACACGAGGACGAGCTTTCCGGCGCCTGCAAGGCCGATATGGCGAAGCGAAAACAAGCCCTGCTGAAGAACAACCCGTGCTCCTCCGACATAGCCAGCTTCTGCAAAGACCTCGCGCCGGGC
>JAJZVJ010000026.1 GCA_021845705.1 bacterium | reverse complement strand
AATTTTAAGTCGCGGCTGGCGCTGAAGAACTTGATCTTCTCGGCGTTTATGGCGAAATCGAAGCCCTGCCTGTTGCCGACGGCCAGGGGCGTGGATTCGTACATCAGGAAGGTTCCCTCTTTGTTGTCGTAAAGGCCTTTCTGGGAGTACATGTCCAGGTTTTCCGTCGAGAGAGAAAAATTCCCCTCAAATTTCATAAGGCCTTTTTTGTTCTCGGCAAATGTCTTGTCGGCCCGGCCCCGTAGAACGCGGCCGTCCGCGCCGGTGTAGCTCATTCTTACCGGGAGGGCTCCGCGCCCGAGCGTGGCCTCCTCGAGCTTTTCATTGTAAAGCGCCGTGTCGCAATCGACCACCACCTGGGACCTGTCGTCGAAGCGGCGCAGTATGTAGACGGAACCCGTGATGTTCCAGGTCTGCACCGGGCGCAGGTAAAGGGCGTAATCGGCCTTAAGGGTATAGCGGGGGTTGCGGAAAGAAACGTTGCCCTCGAATATTTCCCTGTCATGCACCCGGTCCATCTTCCACTTGTCGCTCTTTACCACGGAGCCGCGCAGGAAATCTTCCTCCGCGCCGAGCGGCAGGACGGCCTGGACCAGGATTAGCAGGAGCAGGACTGTTTTCATTTGCCGGAAAGCCGCGTCTCCTGGTGCCGGATCTCTATCTCGGAAAGGTCGGGATTGGCGATAAAGCCGCGTCCATTTATGACCGTGCGCCCCTTGTAGATGGTGACAGGCTCTTCCGTCCAGATCTTGGCGCGCGCGGAACTGTAATAAAGCTTGGTGGTGGTAAGGCGCATCCCGTCCCTCTTAGAATCCACGACCACCTGGTCGTTCAGCCGCGCGTCCCTTTTCTTCATCTCCAGGAAGCCGGAGAGCGCGGTGATCTCCGAGGAAACCCGGTCCTGGTCGTAAAACCTGATGCGCGGCGAACTGAAGGAAATGACGCCCTTTTTTTCGTCCAGCCTGCCCGTTTCCGCGTCAAGGCGCCAGGCGGAGAGCCCGGCGTCCGCCTCGGCCATGGAAAAGTCCTTAAGCAGGCTGACGCCGGGCGCGGCCTCGCGGGAATCCGCGCCGGAGCAGGCGGCCAGGGCGAGGAGACAGAAGGGGAGAAGCCGCTTCAACCCAGCCCCTCTTTGAGCAGGTCCCGCTCGTCTATTATGCCCACCGGCCTGCCTGTCCTGGCGTCGGTTACCGGGATATTGTCTATCTTCCGCTCCGAAATCAGGCGGGCGGCTTCCATAGCCATGGTTTCGGGGTGGACCGTAAGCGGCCCGCGCGTCATTACAAGCTTTACCGGGAGGGAAAGGTCCGAGAACCCGTCCTGGAGGCGGCGGCGCAGGTCTCCGTCGGTGAAATAGCCGGTAAGCCTGCCTCCGGCGCCGGTGACCGAAACCGCGCCCGCGCGGGTGGCGGTCATTACCTCCAGCGCGCTGGCCACGCTGTCCGTTTCTCTGGCCACGGGGTTCTCGCGGCCGCTGCGCATCAGGTCCGCCACCCTGAGGTTGAGAAGTTTTCCCAGGTTGCCGCCGGGGTGCAGGCGGGCGAAGCGTTTTTTATCGAAACCTTTAAGCGTCATCAGCGTGACCGCCAGCGCGTCGCCGAGGGCGAGCATCGCGGTAGTGGAGGAGGTGGGGACTATGTCGAAGGGGCAGGCTTCCGCCTTCACGTGCAGCCGCAGGATCACGTCCGAATAGCGCGCCATGCGCGAATTAAGGCCGTTGGTTATGGAGATCACGGGCAGGCCCTGGCTTTTAAGTATCTGCAGGAGCTTGGCGGTCTCTTCCGTTTCTCCCGAATAGGAGAGCGCTACGGCCACGTCGTCCGCGGCTATCATGCCCAGGTCGCCGTGCAGGGATTCCACCGGGTGCAGGTAGACGCTGCGCGTCCCGGTGGAGGCGAGCGTGGCCGCTATCTTGCGCGCGATGAGCCCTGACTTGCCTACGCCCAGGAGCACGGCCTTCCCGGGGCAGGCTTCCAGCAGGCGCGCGGCCTTTATAAAGGAGGCGTCCAGGGCCTTTGAAAGCCCGGCCACGGCGCGGCTTTCCGCGGCGATAACGCCGCGGGCCGTCTTAAGTATCAGCAGGTCTTTTGCGTTCATGGCGCCGGGATCTTATGAGGGTTAAGCCAGGGGGTCATTTCCGGCGGCATCTGGCGCTGGTCGTAGGGCGGCGGGAGCTTGTGCAGCAGGTAGCTCAGCGTGAAAAAACCGGCTATAAGCGACAGGTAGATCCACGAGAGCGCCTTTAAATGCCATCTCCAGTCCGGGAACCAGGGCGGCGGCAGGGTAAGGTCGGTATTGCATTTTTTGCAGAATTTAAGCGTGGGGCGGTTTTCCTGCCCGCAGTTTGTGCATTTCATATTCTTTCCTCTGTTAACGGCTCATTTTGAACTTACGCCGGAAATTTCCGCGGCCAGCCTGTCAACGCGGTTAAGGGCTCCTACTATCGGTTTCACGTCATCCAGCCTTAGAGAGTTGGGGCCGTCCGAAAGGGCTTTGGCCGGGTCAGGGTGGGCTTCAAAGAACAGGCCGGCTATTTTCAGGGCGGCGGCGGCCTTGGCGAGCGGCATGATGAATTTCCGGTCCCCGCCGGTAGCGGTGCCCAGGCCACCGGGTTTCTGCACGGAATGGGTGCAGTCGAAGATGACCGGGTAGCCGAACTCTTTCATTATTTCCAGGCCCCGCATGTCCACCACTAAATTGCCGTAGCCGAAGGAAGAACCCCGCTCGGTCAGCATTATGCCGGCGGCGCCGCGGCTTTCGAGCTTCCTGACTATGTTCTCGGCGTCCCAGGGGGAAAGGAACTGGCCCTTTTTCACGTTGACGGCCCTCCCGGTATCGGCGCAGGCGAAAAGCAGGTCGGTCTGCCGGCACATAAAGGCCGGTATCTGGAGGATGTCGGCTACTTCGGCCACGCGGGACGCCTGGGACGGATCGTGTACGTCCACGATTATAGGGAGCTTCAGGCGGTTCTTAAGGTCTTTCAGGAAGTCCAGGGCCGCCTCCATGCCTATACCGCGGAAGGACTTGTGGGAGGTCCGGTTCGCCTTGTCGAAAGAGGCTTTGAGAACAAATGGGGTCTTGAGGGCCCCGAATATCTTTTTAAGTTTTACGGCTTCGGCCTCGTAGCTTTCCGGCGTCTCGATGACGCATGGCCCGGCGATATAGACCAGCGGCCTGCTGTTAGAGAAAACAACGTTCCCGATCCTTACGTCTTTCTGTTTCACGCTTGCTCCTTGCGTCCCCGCGGCGCCCGCTATCTGCTTGTCACGCTCTCTTTCTTCTTGTTCTTTACCGCCGCCGCCACGAAACTGAAGAAGAGCGGGTGGGGCATCAGCGGCTTGGACTTGAATTCCGGGTGGAACTGCACGCCGAGGAACCAGGGGTGGCCCTTTATCTCCACCATTTCCGGCAGCTTAAGCTTCCGGTTCATGCCGCTCACGATCATGCCTTTCTTCTCGTACTGGGGGATATATTTAGAGTTGAACTCGTAACGATGGCGGTGCCGCTCCGAGATGGAGGGGGTTCCGTAGATCCTGTGGGCCAGCGTGCCCGCCTTTATCTCGCACGGCCAGGCCCCGAGGCGCATGGTCCCGCCCTTGTCCTTAACGCCTTTCTGGGCCGCCATCAGGTCTACCACGGGATGCGGCGTCTTCGGGTTGAACTCGGAGGAGTGCGCGTTCCTGAGCCCGAGAACGTTGCGGGCGAATTCTATGGCGGCGCACTGCATGCCGAGGCAGATGCCGAGGAACGGCAGGTTGTTCTCGCGGGCGTAGCGCACCGCCGCTATCTTGCCCTCGATGCCCCGGTCGCCGAAGCCGCCGGGCACTATCAGGCCGTCGGCCTTTGACAGGTGCTCCTCGAAATTCTCTTCCTCCACGTCCACATAGTCGAATTCGGCTTTTACGCCGTTGGCTATAGCGCCGTGCTGGATGGCTTCCACCAGTGATTTATAGGAGTCCTTCAGCTTGGTGTACTTGCCGGCCAGGGCTATACGGACCGGCGCGGCGCTGCCGGCGGCCTTAAGGCGCTGCACGAAATCCGTCCATTCCTCGAAGTCCCACTTGCCGCTCCTAAGGCGCAGCAGCATCATTATCTGCTCGTCGAGCCCCTGCTTTTTAAGGATCAGCGGTACGTCGTAGATGGAGGGGGCGTCCGGCGCGTCGATCACGGCCTCCTTCGGGACGCTGGTGAACAGGGCTATCTTGTTCTTTATATCCTTCGCCAGCGGCTTCTCGGCGCGGCAGACTATGATATCCGGGTCGATGCCTATCTCGCGCAGCTTGTTCACGGAGTGCTGCGTGGGCTTGGTCTTAAGTTCGTCGGAGGCGTGGAGGTAGGGCACCAGGGTGACATGCAGGTAAAGCACGTCGTTACGCATGCGGTCAGGGCGCATCTGGCGCGCGGCTTCCAGGAAGGGCAGGCTCTCTATATCCCCCACGGTGCCGCCTATCTCGATGATGGTGATGTCGAAACCTTCGCCGGCTTTGACAAAGCGGCGCTTTATCTCGTCGGTGATATGCGGGATCACCTGTACTGTCTGGCCCAGGTATCCTCCCGCGCGCTCGCGGGCGATCACGGTCTGGTAGATCTGGCCGGCCGTAACTATGTTCATGCGGCTGGTATCTATCCCCAGGAAGCGCTCGTAGTAGCCGAGGTCCAGGTCCGTCTCGGCCCCGTCGTCGGTCACGAAGACCTCGCCGTGCTGCAGGGGGGCCATGGTACCGGCGTCGACGTTGATATAGGGATCGCATTTTACGATAGTGACGGAAAGGCCATGGGCTTTAAGGAGGCGTCCTATGGAAGCCGCCGTGATCCCCTTGCCGAGGGAACTTACTACGCCGCCGGTCACGAATATATAGCGTGTCATTTATTGGCCTTTATTTGTTCAGGAATTCCGCAGCCGTCCTGATATCGGCCGGCACGTCGATAGCCGGGCCCAGTTCCGGGACTTCGGCCACAGCTATCTTCATGCCGTTTTCAAGCGCGCGCAGTTGTTCCAGGCGCTCCAGCCTCTCCAGGGGGCTGGGCTTGAGTTTGACGAATCTTTGCAGGGCTTCGCGGTGGTAAATGTAGAAGCCGCAATGTTTGAAGTACGGGTAGTCCTTCAGGTCCGAGAGCCGGTGGTGGAAAGGGATGGGGCAGCGGGAAAAATAAACCGCCCGCCCGGCGGAGTTGAGCGCGACCTTCACGCAGTTGGGGTTCATGATATCCCTTTTGTCCTTAATGCGCGAGCAGGCCGTGCCTATGGCGCAATCGGGGGAAGCTTTCAGCTTCTTGAAAGCCTTCAGCAGGGTGGAGGCTTTCATAAAGGGTTCGTCGCCCTGCATGTTTATTATGAACTTCGCTCCGCTCCCCCTGGCGGCTTCGTGGACGCGGTCGGTGCCGGACTGGCAGCGGGGGCTTGTCATAACGGCCCGGGCGCCTATGGAAAGCGCGAATTTGAGGACTTTCTCGTGTTCGGTCGCGATAACTACCGCGCCGAGGCCTGTCTTGACCGCGGCTTCCCAGCACCATTGGATAACGGGCTTGCCCGCCAGGGGCGCGAGCACCTTGCCGGGAAAACGCTGCGACCCGTAGCGGGCCGGTATGATTATCAGGCAGTCTTCAGACATGATTTAGCGCTTTCAAGGAGTTCGGCCGCGGTTACGGAAGCCGTACCGAGTTTTCCTACCACTACCCCGGCCGCGAAGTTGGCGGCCAGCGCGGCTTCTTCGGGCGCGGCGCCCGAGGCCCAGGCAAGGGCCAGTACCGAGATCACGGTGTCTCCTGCGCCGGTAACGTCGTACACCTCGCGCGCCTGGGTGGGGATGTGCAGCGGGGTTACGGCGGCGCCGCGGCGGACGAAGAGGGTCATGCCGTGTTCGCCCTGGGTGATAAGCAGGGAGCGCGCGGCCAGCCGGCGCATGATATCGCGGCCAAGCTCCTCCGCCGCTTCCTGCCCTTCGCGCAGGGTAAGGCGCATTCCGCCGAAAGCTTCCATAGTGTTAGGGGTAATGCAGGCGGCGCCGCGGTAAAGCTGGAAATGCTCCACTTTCGGGTCGACAAAAACAGGTATGCCAAGCCTGGCGGCAAGGGTTATCGCGGACTTGATAGTAGCGGGTTCGAGGAGGCCTTTTCCGTAATCTGAAAGTATAAGCGCCTCGCAGCCGCCTTTCAGCGCGGCTTCAAGCGAGGCAAGCGCGGCTTTCTTCGCGGCGTGGCCCAGCAGGGCCGGTTGCTCGCGGTCGAAACGCACCACCTGCTGGTGCTCGGCTATCACCCGCGTCTTCTCGATGGTCTGGAAAGAAGCGTCGCGCACTAAAGCCGCCGAGCTTATGCCGAAACCGGCTAGCAGGGAGGATAGTTCGTCGGCCGCGGGGTCGCGGCCGGCCACGGAAACCAGGACCGGGACCGCGCCTAAAGCGGCCAGGTTGACCGCCACATTCGCGGAACCGCCGCATACTGCGGACTCGGAGGTTACCCTGACCACCGGCACGGGCGCCTCGGGGGAGATCCTTTTTACCGAGCCCTTTATGTAGCGGTCCAGCATCAGGTCGCCGAACACGGCTATTTTGCGTCCGCTGAATTTCGCGGTTATCGAAGATAGACGCTTGAATATGGCCTTTGTCATAATATAAATATTATAACAAATACCGGTTTTAAGGATAGCGGCCAGGGCGGCCGGGCCGCAGTCGGGGGGGAAGCTATTTGGGGGCCGCGCTGACGACGGCCCGTTTCTCTATCGTCCTGCGGACCAGTTTCGCCGTGATCGAACCTATGAAAATTTCAGCCTTCAGCATCATGGGCAGCTTCAGTTCGTCGTCCGTTATCCAGACCAGCATGCGCTTGCCCGCTTTTGCCACGAACAGGCCATCCTCGCCCACCATCGGCTCCAGCAGCAGGCATTTTCTTTTGCCGTAGTCGGTGGATATCTTTTCGCGTTTGCCGGCCTTTATGGTCAGGCGCCAGTTCCGTTTCGTGTTCACGTCCATCCCGATCTTCGTCCCGGGGGCCACCTGCATGGTCCGGAGGCGGTAGATCGCGGAAAGCACGTCGTTCACCGGCTTGTCCAGCGGCCCGCCAAGGTCGGAGATCTCGCCCTTGCGGTTCATTTTTTTCCCGTAATAGCGGCCGCCCGGAACGTCAAAGACGACCCATTCGTTGAAGAAGTACCCGCCTTCGGACAGTATTTTGTAGTAGCCGTAGGAGTACAGGCCGGAGGTGTCCAGCCAGGCCTCGTTCCTGTCCCTGACTTTGTAAAAATTCGCCAAAAAAGAACCGGACCTGGCCTCGGACACTATATGCCATGCGGTGCGCGATGAGATGTCCACGACCTTGTCTATTTTAAGGTAGGAACTGCCCACATAGATCAGGCCCCAGTAAATTTTGTATTCCAGCGTCTCCCCGTCCACTATCCCGGCAACGGGCGCGAGTTCGGCTGAGGCAGCCGCCGGAAGAGAACTGTAGGGGTGTTCAAGCAGGGCGGCGCCGGCGGCGGCCGGCCTGGCGGCCGCCAGGGCCAGGGAGAGGAGCGCGTTAAAAACCATATTTTATGCGCGCGGCCACAAAAAGCGCGAGCGCGAAAGCCGCGCTCATCCCTCGCCACTCCTTGTTTTTCCTGAAAACCTCAACGGAATAGGAGGCGAGGTCGAAAAAGCCGGACAGGCCGCCCGGGCGGGGCAGAAGCGCGGGGGCGGCGGCCTTGTACTTTTCGAATTCAGCGCCGTAAACAGAAAGCAGGAAAACTTCCTCGGCCTTTATCGTTACAAAATAGATCCAGCCGAAGGCCGCGGCCGCGAAGACCCAGATCCCGGCGGTCCTGAACGGCCGGGACGGGGCCGACAGCATTACCAGGAGGCCGGCGGTCATGAGCATGGTCCCGAGGTAGAGCGGGTTGCGGACGGCGGAGTACGGGCCGGAGACGGTCAGGGTTTTAGATTTGACTATAGCCGCGCTGGCGGCCAGGCGCACTGCCTGGCCCACGGCCATCACGGCGAGCCCGGCCCAGAAGAGGGGCCAGCTTTCGGGGCGCGCCGCGAGAAGGAGCGCCAGGGTGACTATCTGCGAAACGAGGATGCGTTTTTTCACGGTTTTTTCCTTTTTGCGCCTGGGAGCCTGTCCGACATAAGCAATTTCGGCTGCAATTGCCGCTTTTTGTCTACGCCTTTGTGCCGCTCAACTTACAACCTCCGTCGAGGGTGCTCGTTTCGCGGCGCTTCGGCTCGGCCTCAAAATCGTCAATTTCGCCATGAAAGCCTTATGTCGGACAGGCTCCTAGGTCGGGGAGAGCGCGCGCGAGAGCCGCAAGGTCCCGGTATCTTTTCGCCGGCAGGGAGGCGGCGCGCCCCTGGCCGGTGAGCACTAGTAATCCCTTAAGCCCCGCGTTCGCGGCCAGTTCCAGGTCGCTGTCCTTATCGCCCGCTATGAACGAGCGCGTCATGTCCGCGGGGCGGTCCCTGAGCGCTTCCCTGATGAGCCCGGGCGCGGGCTTGCGGCAGGCGCACTTCTCGTCGGGCCGGTGAGGGCAGAAGTAAACCGCGTCTATCCGCGCGCCGGCGCGCTTCAGCTCGCGGAGGAGCCTTGCGTTGATCCTCCGGGAAGCGGCCATCGTCATATAGCCGCGCCCTATCCCGGACTGGTTGGTTATCACGACCACCCTGTAGCCCTTGGCGTTCAGGAGTTTAACTGCGGCAGGCGCCCCGGAATAAATTTTAAGCGCGGACGGGCTTGTGATATAAACGCCGGCGCGGTCGCGGTTGATAGTGCCGTCCCGGTCAAGGAAGGCCGTCGGGACGGGCGGCCCCGTCCTGACGCCGGGCGGCCAGGCCCTCACCGGCGCTCCTCCCTGCCCGCGCCGTCCACGAGGCGCATCAGGGTTTTCCACCCGTCGCAGAGGAAGACTATTTTAACGGACAGTATCAGCACGCCGCCGGTAAGGATCTCCTGCCAGCCGGCGGGGAACCGCGCGAAGTCCTTATAGGTGGTAATAAGCGGCAGTCCCTCGCGCGCCTGCTCGGCGGCGGCCAGTTCTTCCGGGGTGAAAACATGGTGGTCCGGGTAGCGCCAGATCTGCTTCAGGTCTATCTTAAGCTTTTTAAGCACGGCTTCAAAGGAGGCTGGGTCTCCTATCCCGGAGAGCGCGGCGGCCGGGCGGCCCTTAAGGGCGTTAAGGTCGGTCTGGAGCGCCGTCGCCGGGTCCATGAAAGTTTCCGGGGAATGGATGCTCTCTATTATTCCGGCCGCGGGATTGACGGCCTTTATCTCGGCGGTCAGGGCGTCGACCGCTTCCTGGGTTACCTGCTCGCAGTGCGTGATTATCACAGCGTCGGCGCGCGCCAGGGCGGAGGCCGGCTCCCGCAGGTTGCCGGACGGGAGGACGCGGTCCGCGGAGAAGGGAGCGGTAGCGTTCACGAGGACGATGTCGGCGTCGCGTTCAAGGGCGAAGTGCTGGAAGCCGTCGTCCAGCAGTATTATGTCGCGGCCCAGCTCGCTAACGGCTATCGTGCCGGAAGCGAAACGGTCGGATGAGACCAGCACCGGGACCCCGGCCTGCTCCAGCATCCGGTAAAGCATAAGGGCCTCGTCGCCCGCGTCTTCCAGGCTGAGCGGGCGGCCCTTGGCAAGCACCGTTACGCGGGAAGACTTGCCGGGGCGCTTATAGCCGCGCAGCAGGATGGCCGGCTTGCGGCCGGAGCGGGCTAGTTCCAGCGCCGCCATTACCACGGTGGAGGTCTTGCCCGTGCCGCCGGCGGAGATGTTCCCGAAGCAGACCACCGGGACCGGCAGGCGCCTGGCGCGCAGCACGCCGCTGGAGTAAAGAGTTCTCCGGGCCGCCATCGCGGCTGAATAACCTGCCGAGAAGAAGCGCAGCAGCAGGCGGCCCGCGAGCCCGCCGTTCAGGCGGTCCCGCGTTCTTTCCGGGGAGAACCCGCTCATGCCGGAACTCCTTTCAGGCTGTTCAGATGCCTGCTTAGGCGCGCCCACACCTCTTCGAAGGGAAGCGAAGAGAGTTCTCCCTGCGCCCAGGAATGGAGGGGGCCGGGCGGGCTCCAGCTTGCCGGCGAATTCTGCGGGGCGTAAATGGTGAAGGTCGGGGTGCCCTGGCTTACCGCGATGTGCATCGGTGCGGAGCTGGTTCCGGCGTGCAGGCCGGCCCTTTTCAACAGGGCGGCGAGGTCCAGCAGGTCGAAGTCCGGGCAGAGCAGGTGCTTTTCACCGGCGGAAGCCATGGCCGCTTTAACGTAATCTTTTTCACCCGGACCCGAAAGGAAGATCACCCTGGCCCCGAAGACCGAAGCGAGGCGGTCGGCCAGCCTGGCGAAGTTCTCCGGGGCCCAGCGCCGGTGTTCGCGCGGGCTTGTGATATCGAGCGTTACGGTCAGCGCATCTTTAGTAATGCCGGCGCCGGCCAGGAACGCTTCGGCTTTCGCTCCGTTTTCTGGTTTAAAATACAGTTCCGGCTCCGTACCGCAGGCCGGTATGCCCAGCGGTTCCAGCAGCTGGAGACGGTCATATACCGTGTAGCCCGGGTTTTCTTTTTTTTCCGGCAGAACGTTGTGGAATATCCTGCCGGTCGGATAATTGAAAGCGAGGCGCTTTTTAGCCCCGGAGAAGAGGGAGTAAAAGCCGGAGGAAGTGGAACGCATGAAATCCAGCGAGATGTTTATCCCGGCGGCGCGGATGGAGGAAAGAGGGCTGTCCTCCCGGCAGAAGACGCCGGTAAGATGCGGGTTGTTCTCAAGTATTTTAAGCGAAGGGCGCCTTGTCAGGAAATAAAGCCGCGAATCCGGGAGGGCCTTTTTTAGCGCGCGCAGCAGAGGGGTGGTAAGCAGCACGTCCCCTATGCCTTTAAAAACGATGATCAGAATTCCCGGGCCCATTTAAATGGTCTTGGCGCGGTAGCGCGGATCGTTGTACATTTTGAACTGGCGGTAGATCTTGAGACGCACGCGGCCGGCGGCAACGTCGGAAACCAGTTTCTGCAGTTCTTCCTCGAGGTCTTTTTTCTGCTCCGCCATGACGTCCAGGCGGCCGGAACACGCCCGCTTGTGCTCCGCAGTGGCGTCCGCGCGCGCGAGCTGCTCGCGCATGTGGAAAATTTTGAGCTGGATGATGCTGAGCTTATCGGCCAGGCTGCCTATTGTTTCCGCCATTTATGGCCTCCAGTGCCTTCTCGTCAATGCGCTCTATCAGGTCGTTGCGCTTCTGGTTAAGCTTGTCTATGTTCTTTTTCGCGGCGGCTATGGCGGGGACGTCGCCCACGCGGGCCTTGTCCTCTTCATGCCATAGTTCGGCGTTGGTCATGGCCAGTTCGCTCACAAGTTTACCTATGCCAAGATCGTCCATATTCGTTCACCTCACAAGAATGTATTATAGCAAACACGGACCGGAGGCGGGCCGCCGCCGGAATGCCGCGCGCCCGGCCTCAGAACAGCCTTGAGGCGCCGCGGCTCAGCTGCAGGGACAGGTCCCAGTTGTTGTCGCCGCCGCGTATGAACAGCCGGTCTATCGTGGCGGTTTCACGTTCCCAGGGCCAGGGCGTTTTTCCCTGCCTGAAGCTGAAATCGAAAATGTAGCCGGCTTCGAGGGCTTTCTTCCTTATTTCCGGCGCGTAAGCCCCGTCGCCGTAAGGATAGGCGAAAGCGCACATCTCGCGCGCGAAGGCGGATTCCAGCTGGCGCTTGGATTCCGTCATCTCCCAGGCGGCGTCCTCCGGTTTAAGCGCCGAGAGGTGCGGATGGTTCATGGTGTGCGAACCGTATTCCATCACCCCGCTGTCCTGCATCTCCCGGAGCTGTTCAAGGGTGGCCATATTCACCCAGGGTTCGGAGGCCGGGTTATGCCATAGATTGACCTTGCCGATGGTGTTGAATACCACGAAAATATTGGCTTTCGCGCCGAGTTCCCTGAGTATCGGCCAGGCGTCCAGATAGTTATTTTCATAGCCGTCGTCAAAAGTAATCAGCACGGACTTTTCCGGCAGCGCGGTTCCGGCGGCGCGGAGCTTCTTAAGGTCTGAAAAAAGAAGGGTGGTATAGCCGTTCTTCAGTAGAAACTTTATCTGCGCCCTGAATTTCTCAGGGCTGACCCAGAGTTCGCCGAGTTTCGAGCCGCGCGGGGGGACGCCGATCTTATGGTAGCAGAGCACCTTAAGGCCCGGAACGGAAGCGCGCCACCACGTCCAGCGCGCGCTGGCCGCGAACCCCAGAAGCATCAATACCGCCGCCGTCATGGTTAAAGCCATAATTCCGCCCGTCCTTATTTTTCCTTTCCCTTTTTTTCGCTCACCCGCATTTCTGGTTTAGCCAGGTCCTGGGCCGCCTTGAAAACCTCGTCTACCGTCAGCAGGCGCATGCAGAGGAAATGGCCGCGGGGGCATTTTTTAGAGCCGTGCAGTGCCCTGGGCCTGCCGGC
>JAJZVJ010000025.1 GCA_021845705.1 bacterium | reverse complement strand
AAAGTATGACGCCGGCCACGGCCGCCCCGGCCAGCCAGGGATAGACCCTGAACGCGCCGAAAAGCACCAGGGCCTCGCCTATGAAGCCGTTAAGCCCGGGGAGCCCGATCGAGGACAAAGTGACTATCATGAAGACGGCGGCAAAAGCCGGCATTACCTTGGCGAGCCCGCCGTAATCCTCTATCAGGCGCGTATGGCGGCGTTCGTAAAGCACCCCGACCAGCAGGAACAGCGCGCCGGTGGAAAGCCCGTGGTTGACCATCTGCAGCACCGCGCCGGATACGGCCGCCGGCTCGAAAGCCATGATACCGAGCATAACGACGCCGAGGTGCGCCACCGAGGAGTAGGCCACCATCTTTTTCATGTCTTTCTGCGCCCAGGCCACCAGTGAGCCGTAGATTATGCCGATCACGCCGAGGCCGGCCAGCCAGGGAGCGAATTGGCGCGCGGCTACCGGGAAAAGCGGGACCGCGAGGCGCAGGTAGCCGTAAATGCCCATCTTCAGCAGCACGCCGGCAAGCAGCACGCTGCCCGCGGTAGGGGCTTCCACGTGCGCGTCCGGCAGCCAGGTGTGGAAAGGGAAAAGAGGCACCTTTACCGCGAAGGCCAGGGCGAAAGCCGCGAAAAGCCAGAACTGGGCCTGATGGGTCAGGGACCCGCCGTAAAGCGCCGGCAGGTAGAAGGTCCACGCGCCCGCGGCCGCGTGATGCCTGGAGACGAGCCAGAGTATGGCCACCAGCATCAGCACCGAACCGGCCATCGTATAGATGAAGAACTTGAGCGCGGCGTAAATGCGCCGGGGACCGCCCCAGATACCTATAAGGAAATACATGGGGATGAGCATGCCTTCCCAGAACAGGTAGAACACGAACAGGTCCAGCGCGGCGAAAACGCCTATCATCGCCGACTCCAGGAACAGGAGGCAGACATAATAGGCGCGCCGGCTTTCCTTTATGTAGTTAAAGGAGGCCAGGACCGCTATGGGCACGAGCAGCGCGGTGAGCATGATCATCAGCAGGCTGATGCCGTCTATGCCGAGGGAATAACTGATGCCGAAGGAAGGCAGCCAGGGTTTGTCCAGCTGGAACTGCATCACGGCCTGGGCCGGGTCGAAGGCGAAATAAAGCTTAAGCGAGACCAGGAAGGCGGCCAGGGAGGCCGCAAGCGCGAAGCCCTTCAAGGTCCCGGTCTTTTCAGGCGGAACGGCCAGGAGCGCAAGGCCGGCCGCGGCGGGCAGGAGTATAAGCAGTGAAAGCGGGTTGGCGAGTATTTCCATTTAAATTACCCAGTAAAGCATCAGCGCCACGCCCAGGGCGAAGACCAGGGCGTAAGTGTCCAGGCGGCCGTTCTCTCCCTTCGCCAGGGCCTTCCCGGTCCGGTACGAGGCGTTGGCGGAGCCGTTTACCAGCAGGCCGTCTATAAGCCCGGCGTCCAGCAGGCGGAACAGCACCTTGTCGGAGACAAAACGCAGCGGTCTGATCATGAGGAAGGAATAGATCTCGTCGACATAGAACTTGTTGTAAACCAGTTCGTGCAGGCGGGGCATGGCTTTTTTGAGGGCCGCCGCGGTGCGCGGCAGCGTAAGCAGGAAAGCCCCGGCGATGCCGGAGAGACCGGCGGCCACGGAGATATACATCAGGCGCGCGGCTTCGGGGCTGGTTTGGGCGCCGCGGGCTGCGGCCGGGTCCAGGAAGGCCAGGAGCGTGTCTTTAAGCAGGAAGCCCCCGCCAAGCGCGAGCAGGCCCAGCGCCGCCATCGGCAGCGTCATGGAAAGCGGGGACTCGTGCGCGTGCGTATGGCCGCGCTTCTCCCCGAGGAAAGTGAGGATGAACAGCCGGGTCGTATAGAAGGCCGTTATGGCGGCGGTCAGCACGCCCGCCCCCCAGACAAAACTGCCGCCGTGCTCGAAAACTTTTTCAAGTATCAGGTCCTTGGAATAGAAGCCGGAAAGGCCGGGAACCCCGGCGATGGCGAGCCAGCCCGCGCCCATAAGCAGGAAGGTGAAAGGCATTTCTTTCCTTAGCCCCCCCATCTTGAACATATCCTGCTCGCCGCCCATGCCGTGTATCACGGAGCCGGCCCCGAGGCAGAGCAGGGCTTTGAAGAAAGCGTGCGTGGCAAGGTGGAACACCGAGGCCGAGAAAGCCCCCGCTCCGGCCGCCATGAACATATAGCCGAGCTGGCTTACGGTGGAGTAGGCCAGCACTTTCTTGATGTCCTTTTGAAGGAGCGCGATGACGGCGGCGAAGAAAGCGGTAAAGCAGCCGGTGAGCATCACTACTTCCAGCGCTTTCGGGGCCAGCTCGTAGAGGAAATGCAGCCGGGCGAGCATATAGACGCCGGCCGTGACCATGGTGGCCGCGTGAATCAGGGCCGAGACCGGCGTGGGGCCGGCCATGGCGTCTGGGAGCCAGACATAGAGCGGGAACTGCGCGGACTTGCCGGTGGCGCCGAAGAAAAGCAGCAGGCAGATAAGGGTAGGGGCGCCGAAGCCCAGCACGGTGCGGGAGGCGAGGAGCGGGGCGCTTTGCTCGAGCGCGGCGAAATCCATCGAAAAAACGCCGTTAGCGGCCAGCAGGGCGGACAGCAGCATAAGCCCCAGCAGGAAGCCGGCGTCGCCTACGCGGTTGGTAATGAACGCTTTCTTGCCGGCGGAAGCTTTATCCGGGTCTTCGTACCAGAAACCTATCAGCAGATAGGAACACAGGCCGACGCCTTCCCAGCCGACGAACATTATGAAGGGGTTGTCGGCCAGCACCAGCGTAAGCATGAAGAAAACGAAAAGGTTCAGATAGGCGAAGTAGCGGTTGTACCCGGCGTCGCCTTTCATGTAGCCGGTGGAATAAACGTGTATCAGGAAGCTTACGCCGGTCACTATCAGGGCCATCACGGCGGAGAGCGGGTCGAAGCGCAGGGCCGCGTCCACCGTGAAAGTTCCGGTCGAGATCCAGCTGTAAAGGGTTTCCCTCAGCAGCCTGTGCTCCGCCGGCAGGCGCAGAAGGGCGGCAAAAGAGAGGGCCGCGAAAACGAACGCCGCGAGAATGGCAAGAGAACCGGCGAGGCCCCCGGCCTTTTCGCCCAGGAACTTTTTGCCGAGCAGGCCGTTCACAGCGAAGCCCGCCAGCGGGGCCGCCAGTATCCATTTCAGCAGCGGGTAGTAGTTTGCGTCCATCTTTAAGATCCGTCTTCCTCTATCATCGTCAAAAATATGGTTCCAGGCTATGCGGCTAGCCCTTCAGCTCCCTGATGTTTCCGGGCTCAAGGGTCCTGAAAACGGAGGCCAGGGTTATGATCAGGGCGAGCCCGACCCCCGCCTCGGCTGCGGCGATAGCGAAAAGCATTACGGCGTAGGCCTGGGAAACAGCCGGGGAGCCGAGCGCTACCAGCGCTATGTTCGCGGCGTTAAGCATCAGTTCCAAAAACATAAGCATGCGCACCAGGCTTCCGCAGGTCAGGAAGCCGGCCGCCGCGAGCGAGAACAGGGTGAAGGCTATGGCGGAGAGTGAATAGGCGCTCATACGGCCTTCCTCTTTGAGATAAGGGTGACGGCGGCTACTATGGAAGTAAGTATTACGAGCGACAGGAGCTCGAACTGGAAAGCGAAGCGGCCGAAGAGGGCGCGGGCCAGGTCCAGCGTTCCGGTCTCCGAGAATTCCGGTGAAAATACCACGGTCTTGAACTCCGCCGAAACCTTCAGCAGCTCGGTAAGTATCAGGGCGGCCGCGGCCAGCCCCAGTATCCTGGAGAAACTGCCCTTGCCGGGCTTGTCGCGCCAGGCCGCCGGGGTTACGGTGAGGGCCACTATGAAAAGCGTCATTATGGCGCCGGCGTAGAGTATTACCTGCAGCGCCGCAAGCAGCTGGGCGCTGAAAGTGAGGTAGAGCCCCGCGGTGGAAAGGAGCGCCGCCAGCATAAGCATGGCCGCTTTCACCGGGTCGCGCTGGAAGAGCATCAGCAGCGTGGCCAGAGCCGCGGAGGCGCCGAAAAAGTAGGTGGCCGCGGTCAGGATCATTGTTCCCCCCGGGATCCGAGGTATTCGTTCGCCAGGCGGTTCGCCGCGCCTTTGAGCGAGGGCTCTCCGGGCCGGTTGCGCAGCAGGCTCTCTTTTGTCATAAGGAATTCCGTACGGTCGGCCGCGCCGCCGGGGATCTCTTCGGTGTCCATGGCGATGGCGTCCTCGGGACAGGCTTCCACGCACATGCCGCACATTACGCAGCGGGCGAGGTCTATGTTGAAGACCGCCGGGTACTTCTCTACGCTGTTCTCCTGGTATTCGGCGGCCTCGATATGGATGCAGTAGGCCGGGCAGGCCGTCTGGCACATGAAGCAGGCCACGCACTTGGGCGAGCCGTCGGACCGGACTTTCAGGCGGTGGCGGCTCCGGAAGCGGGCGTTGCCGTAGAGAGGCACGGGCTGCTCCGGATATTGTATGGTGGGCAGGCCTTTCGGATTGAAAAGATTCGCGAAAAAATGGCGGGTAGTGACGGCGATGCCGCGGGCTATCTCGTAGAGGTAGATCCTCTCGAGGAGGTTCAGCGGCTTGTTGTTGACTTTCTTTACGCTAATCATAGTTTGGATCTTTCCGCCGGGCGGCTACCTGGCCAGGAACGTCAGTACCGCCCCGGTCGCTAAAATGTTCAGCAGCGAAAGCGGCAGCAGCGCTTTCCAGCAAAGGCCCATCAGCTGGTCGAAGCGGAAGCGCGGCAGGGTCCAGCGCACTATCAGCAGGAACCAGCAGAAGAACACGGTCTTGGCGGCGAACGCGCCTACCTGCAGGGCGGCCACAAGGTGGTGGCCAAGCGGCAGCAGCGCTCCGCCGGGGAACATAAAGCCTGTGTCATAAAGATAGGGGACCTGCCAGCCGCCGAAGAACAGCGTGGCCGTAAGCATGGCCACCAGTATTATCTCCACGAACTCGGCGAACATGAAAGTGGCGAAGCGCATCGAACTGTATTCCATGAAATAGCCGATTATCTCGGATTCACCCTCCACCAGGTCGAAAGGGGTGCGTTTATTCTCGGCTATGGCGGCGGTCAGGAAGAGGACGAAGGCGAAGGGCTGGCAGACCACTCCCCAGGCCGGGACGAAGCCGAACAGGAGTCTGCCCTGGGCGCGCACCATGTCCTGCAGGCTCGCCGAGCCGTAGATCATCATGAGCCCGGCCAGGGTGAGGCCGAGCACGACCTCGTAGGAGACCATCTGCGCCGCGCCGCGCATAGCGCCGAGCAGGGCGAAATTGTTCTTGGAGGCCCAGCCGCCCAGGAACACGCCGTAGATAGCGAGGCCGGAAACCGCGAGGATCAGGAAAAGCCCCAGCGGAAGGTCCGCTATCTGGAGTTCAACCATATAGCCGGAAGCCATGAAATAATCACCGAACGGGATCACCGCGAACAACAGAAGTACCGGGACCAGCGCGAAGAAAGGCGCCAGCGTGAAAAGCAGCTTTTCGGCCCTGGCGGGCATGAAGTCTTCTTTCAGGATCATTTTTATCCCGTCGGCCGCGGGCTGGAA
Organism: bacterium; assembly: GCA_021845705.1. GTDB lineage: Bacteria > Elusimicrobiota > Elusimicrobia > Elusimicrobiales > UBA9959 > UBA9959. The sequence continues at coordinate 7,066 of JAJZVJ010000025.1, read as the reverse complement.
AAGACCGTTGAAAGCGAAGCCGAAAACAGAGGCGCGGTTGGGCCCCACGCGGTCCTGCATCAGCGCGCTCACCTTGCGCTCGGCCAGCGTCATAATGCCGGCGAAGCCCATAACGGCCCCAAGGAAAGCGGCCAGCTTCACGGCGGCTACGCCGGTGAATAGGATGATATCCTTGTTCGCCTCGAAAAATTCCATCATCAGAAGCTTATCCCCTTCAGGGCGTCGTCACCGGAATCCAGCCCCAGTGACGCGCCGCTGTACGAGGCCAGTTTGTTCACTACGTCCCAAAGCGGTTTTACGCCTTCGGGCGCCGCTACGGGAGGGGTGGTGCGGCGGCGCAGTCCCTGGTAATTAATGAAAGTCCCGGGGGTCTCAAAGTAGGCGGCGTAGGGAAGGGTGGCGTAAGCGCCGGCGGGTATTTCCCCCCTGTTGGCGGCGAAGACCACGACGCGGGTCCCGGAGTCCTTCAGGGCGTCCTTCAGCAGGGCGGCCGCGCGCGCTTCCGTCAGCAGCAGCTTTATCTTGCCGGAAGCGATGCGGCCGGCGAGTTCCCCCATGGATATCCCGCCGTAGGCCGCCTTCACCGGCCTGACGCCCGCGGTATTGGGCGCCTGGTCCTTGTTGATAAGTATGCCGTCCTTTATGCCCTGTTCAAAATTGAAGTCGAAGCAATAATCCCCGGTCTTTACGGAGTCTCTGGCCAGGCGTGCCAGGGCCGCGTTATCTTCTATGGAAAGCCAGGGCGAGCCCATTACGGCTACTGCGCCGCGGGCCTCGTCTATGCGCGTGGCGGCCTCGCGCAGGGCGGGCTCCAGCTCTATAAGGCCGTTCTTTATAACGCCTTTTTTAAGCCTGTCTCCGGCCTGCAGCGCTTTGTAGGTGAGGCGGCCGTGGTCGCACAGCCAGGTGTTGGTCTCCGGGTTCGGATCGGGGACAAGGCGGTAGATCACGTTCTCGTTATGGTGCGCCTCCACAAGGCAGCCGGTGGCGCAGCCCAGGCAGACCGTTTTGGTCCGCTTCAGGAACCAGACCCGCTGCTTGAAGCGGAAGTCGCGCGACGTGAAAGCGCCTACCGGGCAGATATCCGCGATGTTCAGGGAATAGCCGTTGTCGAGGGCTTTGCCCTCTTTAAGATCTATATAGGAATGGTCGCCGCGGTTCATGACCTCGAGCTCGGAGGTCTTCGTTACCTCGGAACAGAAGCGGACGCAGCGGGTGCAGAGTATGCAGCGCTCGTTGTCCAGCACCAGGTTGGGGCCGATGGGGCGGCGTTTTTCCCTGCGGACCTTGTCGGCCATGCTGAACCTGCTGCGCGCCAGGCTGTAGTCCATGTAATAGTCCTGCAGGCCGCATTCCCCGGCCTGGTCGCAGATGGGGCAATCCAGAGGGTGGTTTATCAGCAGGTACTCCAGCACGTCCCGGCGGGCGGCCTTGACCTTGTCGGAAGTGGTGCGTACCACCATGCCTTCCGCCGCTTCGGTGGAACACGCGGTAAGCAGCTTGGGCGCTTTCTCCACTTCCACCAGGCACATACGGCAGTTCCCGGAGATGGAAAGTTTCGGGTGATAGCAATAGCGCGGGATATAAATGCCGAGCTTCTGGGCCGCGGCCAGGAGGGTGGTCCCTTTTTCAACTTCTATGCTTTTTCCGTCGATAGTGATTGTAGGCATCGTTCAGTAAAATAAGCAGGGTTCGTTCTTGCGCCGGCCTCAGGCCTTCGGGCCCGCGCGCCTGGCGCAGGTTTCCCCGCGCGCGTGCGCCTCGAATTCCGCGCGGAATTTCTTAACAAAACTGAGCACCGGCATGGCCATGGCGTCGGCCAGCGGGCAGATGGTGCGCCCCATCATCCCGTCGGCTACCGAGGAAAGCATATCTATGTCCTTCATCTCGGCGCGGCCTTCCTCGAAACGGTTCAGGATCTTCTCTATCCAGCCGCAGCCCTCGCGGCAGGGGGTGCACTGCCCGCAGGACTCGTGGTGATAGAAGCGGGCCAGCACCCGCAGCAGCCCTACCATGCACTGGCTTTCGTCTATGACTATGACCGCCCCGGAGCCCAGCATGGAGCCGGCCGCGGCGAGAGATTCATAATCCAGTTTTACGGCCAGGGCCTCTCCGGCGGTCAGGACCGGCGTGGAGGAGCCGCCGGGAATAACGGCTTTAAGTTTTTTCCCGGGCTTCAGGCCGCCGCAATTTTTCTCCAGCAGGTCGCGCAGCGGCGTTCCGAGGGGCAGTTCGTATACCCCGGGTTTATTGACGGGGCCGCTGACGCAGAAAAGTTTAGTGCCGGCGCTTTTGCCGGTGCCGATGGAAGCGTACCAGTCCCCGCCCTTATCTATAATGGCCGGTACCGCGGCGAGGGTCTCGACGTTGTTCATTACCGTGGGAGAGCCGAACAGGCCCTTGATGGCGGGGAAAGGCGGCTTCAGCCGCGGCTGCCCCTTGTAGCCTTCGAGGGACTCCAGCAGGGCGGTCTCCTCGCCGCAGATGTAAGCCCCGGCCCCGCGGTGGATGAAAAGCTCGAAATCAAAACCGGAACCCAGGATGTTCCTGCCGATGAAGCCTTTCGCGCGCGCCGCCGCGACGGCATGTTCGAGAAGTTCCGCTTCCTCCGCGAATTCCCCGCGGATATAAATATAGCCGTGTGCCGCGCCTATGGCGTAGCCCGCTATGGCCATGCCCTCTATGAGGGCGTGGGGGTTTTTGCGCATCAGTTCCCGGTCCTTGAAGGTGCCCGGCTCGCCCTCGTCGGCGTTGCAGACCAGGTAGCGCGGGCCCTGGGCGTCCTTGGGGATGAAAGACCATTTCAGGCCGGCGGGAAAGCCGGCGCCGCCGCGGCCCCGCAGGTTGGACTTCTTTACTTCGTCGATGACTTCCGCGGGCGTAAGGCCGAGCGCTTTTTTAAGCGGCTTGTACCCTCCGCAGGCGAAATAAGCCTCCAGGCCGGCGACGTCATCTTTTAAAAGGATATTTTCCATTGGCTTCAGCGCGGCATCACGCGGTTGTGTCTCAGGTCGTCCAGCAGGGCGTCCAGTTTTTCGCCGGTAAGGTTCTCGAAGTATTTCTCGTTCACCTGCATTACGGGCGCGGAGCCGCAGGCCCCGAGGCATTCCACCGCGGAAAGGGTGAAAAGACCGTCCTTGGTGGTTTCCCCTTCCGCTATCCCGAGTTTCGAGCTCAATCGCGCCAGCAGGCCTTCCGCTCCGGCCATATGGCAGGAAATATTGCGGCACACCTGAAGGTGGTACTTGCCGGAGGGTTCCCTGTTGAACATCGTGTAAAAGGTCACCACGGCTTTCACCCGGGAATAAGGCAGCCCGAGGAACGCGGCGAGGGCGTCCATCCCCTCTTCCGCGACGTAGCCGGTCTCCTTCTGCAGTTCAAGGAGAAGCGGGATAAGCGCCGCGTCCCTGCGGGGATAGCGCGCGCAGATCTTATCGGCCTTGGCCTTGAATTCTTCGCTCAGTTTGAAAGCCATATCAGTTCCGCACTAATGACGCCCGGGTCCCGGATCCCCGGCTATCTCTCTAATTCCCCGCCGATCATGTTTATCTGTCCGAAAGTGGAGATTATATCCGCTATATAGCCGCCCTTGATCATCCGCGAGAGACCGCCGGTCAGCGAGAAACAGGGGGGCCGTACGCGCACGCGCCAGGGCCGGCCGCTGCCGTCGCTGACTATGTAGAAGCCCAGTTCGCCGTTCCCGCCCTCCACGGCCTGGTAAACTTCGCCTTTTGGCGGTTTGACGCCCTCGAACGTCAGTTTGAAGTGGGCCATCAGCGCTTCGATATTGCCGCAGACCTCCTCCTTGGGCGGGAGGATAACGTTGAAATCGGGATGGTTTACCGGGCCGTCCGGCAGCTGCGCCAGGGCCTGTTCCACTATGCGCATGCTCTGGCGCATCTCTTCCATGCGCACCAGGTACCGGTCGTAGTTGTCGCCGTTGGAGCCTACGGGGATGTCGAAATCGAAGCGGTCGTATACCAGGTACGGGGTGGCCTTGCGGACGTCGAACGGAACGCCGGTGGAGCGCAGCGCGGGACCTGTGAAGGAAAGAGAGACCGCTTCCTCCTTCGTTATGCTGCCCGTGTTGCGAAGGCGGTCGTAGAAGATCCGGTTGCGCGTGAGCATTTTGTCCGCGTCGGAGAGGTTCTTGCGCACTATCCTGAAGGCCTCCGCGGCCCGCTGCCCGAAATCCGGGGGCAGGTCGCTGGTAAGCCCCCCCACGCGGGTGTAGGCCGGGGTTACGCGGCCGCCGGCCACGGCGTCGGTAAGCCGGTAAAGGGCCTCGCGGGCGTTTATGAGGTAGAAGTAAACGGTAAAGCCGCCCAGCTCCATGGCGTTCGCGCCAATGCACGTGAGGTGGTCGGTCAGGCGCGACAGCTCGCTCATGATCACGCGGATATACTGCGCCCGCGCGGGGGTTTCTATCCCCATCAGCTTCTCTACGGCCAGGGCGAAGCCGACGTTATTTATGAAAGGCGAAACATAATTGAGGCGGTCGGTATAGGGAACGCACTGGTTATAGGTGACGTTCTCGCAGGTCTTTTCAAAGCCGCGGTGCAGGTAGCCAATTTCAACGTCGGAGGCCGTGACGCGCTCGCCCTGCACGGTAAGCAGCACGCGCACGATGCCGTGCATGGCGGGGTGGGACGGCCCCATATTAAGGACCATGCGCCCGTCCTCGAGCGTTTCCAGGTTCCAGTTCTTCGGAGTTTGCAGGTTCTTCTTGTCCATCGTTAAAATCTTGCCGGGCCGGGCTAACAGTCTGCTGAAAAAACCCTTTTCGGTTTCTTTTGGGCGCTTTTGCCCTGCAGCTTCGTTGTTCGTCGCTTACAGGCCCGACGGGCCTGCTCGCTCCTCCCGCCTCGCTTCGGCACAAAATCGCCTCAAAATATTCCCGAGAGGGGTTTTTCAGCAGACTGCTAATCCCTGTGCGGTATTCTCGGCTGTCTTTTCTTGAGCGGGTAATCCTTCCGCAGGGGATGCCCCTCGAAACTTTCGTACATGAGTATGCGCCTGAGGTCGGGATGGCCCTCGAACTTTATCCCGTACATGTCGTAGGCCTCCCTTTCGAACCAGTTGGCGCCGTCCCATAGCGCGGTAAGGGAGCTTACGCTGGCGCCCGCTTCCGGAACCGGGCATTTCAGCCGCAGGCGGTAATTATGCTTCGAAGAGTAGAAATGGCAGACCAGCTCGAAGCGCGGTTCGCGCGGCAGGTAGTCCGCGGCCGTCAGGTCCATCAGGAAATCAAAGCCCAATTCGTCCTTCAGGTAGGAGGCGGCTTTCAGCAGCGCCTCTTTCTTCAGCAGCACCGTATCGTCGCCGCGGAACGAATGGGTTTCAAGGACGTCGTCCGGGAATTTGGCTTTAAAGGTTTCCAGCAGGTAGCTCGTCATTTGTATTTGCGGTCCAGTACCGATTCTTTCGAAACTTTTTCCTGCAGCTTTATCAGGGCGTCCAGCACGGCTTCCGGGCGCGGCGGGCAGCCGGGGATGTAGATATCCACGGGGATGATCTTGTCTATGCCCTGCACGGTGGCGTAGTTGTCGTAGAAGCCGCCGGAGGTAGCGCAGACGCCGAACGAGACCACCCACTTGGGTTCGCACATCTGGTCGTAAACGCGCTTCAGCACCGGGGCGAGTTTCTCGTTCACTGTGCCTACCACGAAAAGCACGTCGGCCTGCCGGGGAGAGAAGCGGGGATACTCGGCCCCGAAGCGGGAAATATCGTACGCGGAAGCGAAAACCGACATGTACTCCATGCCGCAGCAGGCGGTGACGAAAGGATACTGGAAAAAGGAATATTTGCGGCCCCAGTTAACGGCGGCGTCGAGGCGCGTGGTAAGGAAGGACTGGCCGAAAACGGTTTCTAGTCCCATTCCAGGGCCCCTTTCTTTACGGCGTAGATAAGACCTGTGAAAAGAACCGCGAGAAAAGCCGTCATAGCGTAAAAAGCGCCGGGTCCGAGCTCCCTGAAAGAAACGGACCAGGGGTAAAGGAAAACTATCTCGATGTCGAACATGACGAAGAGGATGGCGACGAGGTAGAAGTTCACGCGGGCCGTGCCGCGCGGCTCCTCGGCGGGCGGCATGCCGCATTCGAAAGATTCCTGCTTTACAGGGGTCTTCTTTTTAGGGCCGAACAGGACCGAGAGGAGGAACATCGCCGCCGCGACGGCAAGCCCGAAACCGGCGGTTAACAGGAGGGCCAGATATTGTCGCATCACCTAAATTCTACAATATAATGCCAATTCCGGTAACCCCCCTTAAGTATATATGGCGCATTGATAAAATACAATGATTTGTAATGGACGCCCGGCTAAAGGGCTTTCGCGGCGCGGCGCACCGAGCAAGGCCTGTGCCTGAAACAGGTAACCAGGTGGTCGTTGACCAGGCCGGTAGCCTGCATGTGGGCGTAAACTATCGTGCTGCCTACGAATTTGAAACCCCGTTTTTTCAGGTCGGCGCTGAGAGCGTCGGATTCTTTCGAGACGGACGGAAGCCGGTCCAGGGAGGCCCAGCGGTTGACTTTCTGCTTCCCCCCTACGAAAGTCCAGATATAGTCCGAGAACGAGCCGAACTCCTTCTGCACTTCCAGAAAGCGGCGGGCGTTGTTTATGGCGGCGTTAACCTTGAGGCGGTTGCGGATTATCCCGGTGTCTTTAAGCAGGGCCTCCGCCTTTGCGGGGCTGAAGCGGGCCACTTTTACCGGGTCGAACCCGGCGAAAGCCCTGCGGTAGCCCTCCCGCCTGTTCAGTATCGTCGCCCAGCTCAGGCCCGCCTGGGCGCTTTCGAGGGTGAGGAATTCGAACTGCTTCCTGTCGTCGCGTACGGGGACGCCCCACTCCGTGTCGTGGTAAGGGAGATAAAGCGGGCTTGCGCCGTAGGCCCAGGGGCATCTTTGCGGTTCTTTCATTCCCGGTCCCGGAGCAGGAGCGTAAGCGCGTTCATGGCGGCTTTTGTAAGGCGGGCGTCAAGGAGCCCCTGCCGTATAGCCCTCGCCTGGGCCTCGCCTCCCCAATGCGGCCCGCGCTCGGCCTCAAGCCTGGCGCAGATCAGGCGGACCGC
>JAJZVJ010000024.1 GCA_021845705.1 bacterium | reverse complement strand
CATCTTGATATTACCGCCGATAGAAAGGCCGGAGAGCCATTTGTCCACGTTCCAGGCGTACCCGGCGGCTATTTCGGTGAACGAGCCGCCGACTACCGTCAGGTTCGAGGTGTTATTGGCGTAAGACGCGCCGGAACCGGCCGGGGATATGGAAGGGGCCACGGCGGCGGCGTGTTGCGACAACGTATTTGCCGCTTCGGTTATCTGAGCGGGGGTCTGCCCCGCGGTTATCGCCTGGTTATACAGCGCGTTGGCCAGAGTCTGGTCATTAGTTATCCCCCCGTTCTGGCCTGTCAGACAGCCGGCGCTTCCGCATATCAGATTTGAAATAGCTGATAAGCCGCCCATGGTGGTTATAGCGCTGGCAAGAGTGTCGCGTGTGGCCGTATCAGATGGAGCGGCGGCGCTGATGGAGCCCATATTGATTCCGCTAACACCCGCAGATGCGCCGAGCCCGATGTTCGTGGTATCAATGAACGGATTAAGGCCCAGAGAAGTGAAATTATTTACTGAAAGGGCGACCTTGGAGAACTTGAAGTTCGCTCCGCCGGCCACCTCCACAAGCGCTCCTTTCCCGGGCGCGTTCATGTCGCCCATCAGGGAGACGGTTTTCGCGAAAGCGGCCATCTTCTCGGCGTCCATCTTCCCGCCGGTCTGCTGGGCGCTTTGCGTAGCCTTGAAACTTGCGGACATTTTGCTTATCTGGCTGGCGTTCTTTACTATGTCGCCGGTGAACTCGGCGTTTACGCCTACGGGTATTTCCATGCCCGAGACATTGGCGCTGCTCTTAACAAGGCCGGCCGGGTTCCAGTATTGGGCTATAGGTCCTTGTGCGACAGCCACGAAAGCGCCGCCCATGCCCATGGGGCGCGTTCCGAGGGTCTGCCACTGTTCGGCGCACAGCGAAGCCGGTACGGCTACGCAGGTTAAAGCAATAAGTAGTCTTTTCATAGTCCTCCCTAATTTACAGCACCCTCATATTCTAATATATCCCCGCGGCCGCCGCCATAGCAACCAGGTCACACTTGCAAAAAGTTACACAGCTATTTCAGGTTCTTGTCGAAGAAGTCCGTGATGCGCTTCTCGTACTGGTTCCCGGCCCTGTACCAGTTCTCGCCGTGTCCGGCGCCCTTCACTATCCAGAGTTCCGCGGCCGGGTAAGCGGCTTTTATGAGTCTTGAGTTCTCCACCGGGACCTGCGTGTCGGCGTCGCCATGGATCAAGAGCAGCGGGGTGGTAAGGGCCGCGGCGCTCGCGGCCGGGTTTACGGAGTTTATATTCACGCCCATGAAGAGCAGGCTCCAGGTCTTCATCAGGGCTATCAGCGGCTTGCGCCAGACTCCCCAGGAGCGGAAAATATAATTCATCTCGCCGGAGAGGTCCGCGAAGGGCGCGTCCAGCGCGCGCGCCTTTATGGCCGGGTTCTTTGAAAGCAGGACGGAGGCCGCTCCCATGGAGAAGCCGAAAGCCCCCACACCGGTGAAGCCGCGCCCCTCAAGGTATTTTACCGCGGCGTCTATGTCGCGGACCTCCCTGGCCCCGCCCGTGGAATAAAAGCCGCCGCTCTTGCCGGTGGCCCTGAAGTCGAAATATAAAAGATTGAATTGTTTGGCCAGGAAAACCGTAAGGCCCAGCACGTCGCTCTTGTCCATCGGGTAGCCGTGGCAGACTATTATGGCTTTTTTGCCGGTCTTGTGCGGCACGAACCAGCCGTCCAGCTCCAGCCCGTCGGCGGTCTTCAGTTTCACCGCCTCCGTCTTTAACCCGAAATCTTCCGGCCTGTAGCTGCCGGTGAAGCGCCGGGGATGGACGTAAAGCCAGAAAAAAATGAACGAAACCACGGAAAACCCGAGGGCCGGGTAGAAGATAAGACGCCAGGTAATTTTAAAGGCAAGTGAATTCACGCTCTTACCAGATCCCTTTCTGCACCATAAAGCAGGCGGTTACGGTCTTAATGCCGTAGGTCCTGGCTTTTTCCAGGGCGGCTTCGGATCCGGAGCCAGGCTGCATCCAGACGGTCCCTATTCCCAGCTTGTTGCATTCTTCAACTATCTGGTCCGTTATGGCCGGGGGTACTACCGTAATTACAAGGCCGGGCTTCTTTTCAATCTCGGAAAGGCTTTTGTATATGTTGTTCCCAAGCACGAAGCCGCCCTTAGGATTTACGCCTTTCACCGGGTAGCCGGCTTTGAGCATATCCCTGAAGATCTTGTGCCCGTATTTGGAAGCGTCGTCGGAAACTCCCACGACCGCGATAAGGCCGTATTCGTTTATGTTCATAGTTCGTCCCCGCCGGAAAGCGCCTTGAGGGCCCGCGCGGCGGCTCTTACCAGGGGCACGGGCGAGATGTCCGCCCCGACGGCCCGGCGCATCCACTCTTTGGGGGTTATGGCGCCCTGCACGCACATCCTTTCCATCTCGCCGGCCAGGCTGTGCTCCTTGAAATATTCCTCTATCTGGAAGGCGATGATATGACCGAGCGGGTAATCCGGCAGGTAAAGGGCGTAGTCTATCATATGCGAATAGATCCCCGGCAGGGTGCAGCCCCTGGCCCCCAGGAGCGGGGCGTAAAACCTGTCCCAGACGCTGCGGGATATTTCTATCACGGCCTGGCGCAGGTCTTCCGGCTCGGCGTCCTTGTTCTTATAGAGCCAGCGCCAGACGTTCATATCGACCAGGGCCACTCCGGCAATTTCCCGGGCCGCCCAGAAAGTGTCCAGGTTCCTGGCGTGCGCCGCGGTTTCGTCCGCGGCCCCGAGCCCAAGTATTTCCATGTCCCGCGCCTGGAAAACGAAAGCGAAGCCTTCCGTGAAGGCGCTGTTGGGCACCCCGGCAAGCAGGGTGTGGTCTACCTTGTACAGGGAGAAGACCTGCTCCGTGCAGTGCCCCAGCTCGTGCATCGCGATATTGAAGCCCTGGTAGTCCATCCCGCCTTCGGGGATGCGGGTGCGCAGGCGGGCCTTTTCGGTGCGCATGCCGGGGCCCCAGGCGTGGCCCGCGCCGCGGGCGGGGTCCACCTGCACCCTTTCCGCCACGAAGCCGGCCGTTTCCGCGGAGAAGCCGAGCTTGGCGAGTATTTCCGGTATGCCGCGCTGGAAAGCGGCGGCGTCGGGGTACCTGGCCGAAACCGCGCGGTCCAGCCCGGCGCGGGAGATGCCGGCGCGCGGCTTGAGACCGTCGTACCAGATATCGAAGGGCTCCAGGGGCCTCGCGAGCCTTGCGGCTATGAGCGCCGCCGCTTCCGCGCCTTCCGGGGCCTCAAGGAGGTCGGTGAATATCTTTTCCGCTTCGGCTTCGGGGATCTCGCGCTCCAGTTTGAATTTCCTGTCCATGTGGCTCGGCTCGGCCGGATAGTATTCGTCTTCCTTAAGATGCGCGCGGAAAACTTCCAGGAACATGGCGTAGCGGGTGTCGGGCTCGCTTTTTGCCTTCGCCCCGTCCAGGGTGTTCTCCACGGGGTCCCAGGAATGCCTGCCGGAATTGATGAACTTCAGCGGGATCTCCTGGGCTATTATCCTTTCCATTATCGTCTGGATGACCCGCTGGCCGGAGAGGCCGTTCCGGTCGGAATAAAGTCCCTTCAGGTAGTCCCTCAGCCCCCAGTGGGTGAGCAGCCGCGGGCCCGCCGGGAAAACTTCTTCCCCCGAAGGGCCGGTTATCCTGTCCATGAAAATGTTATAGGAGTTTATGTAGTTCTCGGCTTCGGCTCTCGCCTGCTCCACTTCCTGGTTCACTTCGGCCGGGACGCGGTGGCGGAAGCGCTGGGCAAGGCGGGTCCTGGCCCATTCCTCCCGGCCCCAGGCGGGGCCTTCTTCCAGGCAGGTCTCAAGGCCCCTGACCGGGAAGTTCAGCAGGGCCAGGAAGGCCAGCTTGTTCTGGAACATGTCCTCGTTAAAATGGGCGGAAGGCGAGTAGGACGCGAACAGCCTGTCCGCCTGGCACAGCGGGCCGGTGTCCTCGTCCACTTCCCGGCGCAGCTTAAGGGTGAGAGCGGTGGAATGCCCGCCTATCTGTTCCAGCTTTAGCTCGAAGACGCCCGCAAGCCTGTCCAGCTCGGGGCCTATGAAAAAATTATTAACGCAGAACCTCTGGAAGGCGGCCGCCGTCCCGTCCTTCCGGGCGTTCCAGAGGCCGGCCGCCCGGCGCACGCAGGAAGCTATCCTGGCCGCCTCCGAGGGATATTTCTTTATAAGCTTTTCGCAGGTGCGGCTTATTGTCTCTTCTTTCAGCATGTTCCCGACCTTAATACCGGAAAAATTCCGGTCCCCCGGCGTCGTTGTGCGAGCAGTCCAGCAAAAGCAGGCCGTAGTTGGAAGATTGCGGGTCGGAGAAATAAAGCCAGCCGCCGGAATCGGTAATGGCCTTGGAGAAGTCCTTGTCGTACTTTCTTGAATCTATTATGGTGACTTTGCTGGTGCGCCCGTGCCCGGGCAGGTAAAGTTCCGGCACTTCCTGCATGACGGACGGGATCAGCTGCGTCAGTTTTTTGGGATACACGCCTCCCTGTTCCCCGTAATAGACCTGCAGGGCGCCGCGGAACTGCTGCAGGGTCTTTTTAGCCGAGGTGGCGCGGGCTTTGTCCTCTTCCTCTTTTTCCCTGCGTGAGATATCCGAGAGCAGGTCCTTGCCCAGCGCGCTCTTTACCTTCTCGTCGAAAGCGGCGATTTCCGGGGCCAGGGCGTCAATTCTCTCCTGCGGGACCTCGGCCGACCTTTCCAGCAGAACCGAGAGGTGCTTCATTGTCCGCAGTATTTCGGCGGAATACTTCGCCTGCGGCGCGGCGGCCGGCTTAGCCGGCGCGGGCCCGGGCGCGTCCTGCGCGCTTAAAGCGGCCGCCTGGAATAAAAGTGCGCAAATAATAAAGAGCTTCATGTGTCCCCCGGTTATCAGAGTGTAAGTTTCCAGCGCTCAAGTTCGGGAATGAACTTGTAGTCGGTAAGATCGAACTGTATGGGCGTGACCGAAATATAGCCGGCCCTTATCGCGTTAAGGTCGCTCGCCTGGTCGGCGTCCGAAGGCTTGAAATCACCGGTCATCCAGTAATAGGTATTGCCGTGCGGGTCCGTGCGCTTGTCGAACCAGTCGTTGAAAGAAGTGCGGCTCTGGTTGGTGATGCGCACTCCTTTTATGCGCGAGGCGGCGATGTTCGGGATGTTTATGTTAAGCAGGGTCCCCGGCGGCAGGCTGCGTTTTTTGACCATCCCGGCCAGCTTAAGCGAGAACGCGGCGGCGGCGGTGAAATCCGGCTTTGTGAACGTGTCGAGCGAGACCGCGAGCGACGGGATGCCCAGCAGCGCTCCTTCCGTGGCGCCTGAAACGGTGCCGGAGTAGAGGACGTTGTAGCCCAGGTTGCCGCCCAGGTTTATGCCGGAGACCACCAGGTCCGGGCGTTTCTTCATTATGGACTTGATCCCGAGCTTTACGCAGTCCGCGGGCGTTCCGCTTGCGGCGTAGCCGAAGAACTTCCCGTTGCGCTTGGCCGGAACCACCCTCAGCGGGTCCGCTATGGTGATGGCGTGCCCTACGGCGCTGCGCTGCGTGTCCGGCGCCACCACCGTCACGTTGCCCGCTTTTTTAAGCGCGGAGGCCAGGACGGAGATGCCCTCGGCGTAAATGCCGTCGTCGTTGGTTATGAGTATTTCCATCAGTTTAATTATAGTAATTATAGCCGCGTCCCAAAAGACGGGCTTTTTAATATAATGTTTTTACTGTCTGCAATCTGGCGTCGGCTACGGCCGGGGGATACTAAAATGGCTAACAAACTGTTCAAAGGCGCGGAATACCTGATAAGCGATATCTCGGGGGCCGATGTTTTTACCCCGGAAGATTTTACGGACGAGCAGAAGCAGATAGCTGAAACCACGGAGCAGTTCGTGGAAAAAGAGGTGCTGCCCAGGTTCGAAGAGATAGAACAGCAGAAATTTTCGATAAACGTGGAACTTATGAAGAAGGCCGGGGACCTCGGCCTGCTGATGCTGGACGCCCCGAAAGAATACGGGGGGCTCGAACTGGACAAGGTCACCAACATGCTGATGACCGAGAAGATCTCCGGCGCGGCCTCTTTCTCCGTCACTTTCTCCGCCCATACCGGCATAGGCACGCTCCCGCTGGTCTATTACGGCACAAAAGAGCAGAAAGAGAAATACCTCCCGAAGATCATCAGCGGGGAATGGGTTTCCGCCTACTGCCTTACCGAGCCCGGCTCCGGCAGCGACGCCCTGGGCGCCAAAACCACCGCCGAGCTTTCCTCCGACGGCAAGTATTACACGCTGAACGGGACCAAGCAGTTCATCTCCAACGGCGGCTTCGCCAATATCTTCACTATCTTCGCCAAGACCGGCAAGGACAAGCTGAGCGCTTTCCTCGTGGAGAGGACCACCCCCGGCCTCAGCGCGGGGCAGGAAGAGAAGAAAATGGGGATAAAGGGCTCTTCCACCACCCAGATAGTCCTGGAGAACGTGAAGGTCCCCGCGGAAAACCTCCTTGGAGAGGAGGGCAAGGGGCATAAGATAGCTTTCAACGTTCTTAACATAGGGCGCCTTAAGCTCGGCGCCGGCGTGACGGGCGCGGCCAAAATAGCCCTCGCCGAGGGAATTAAATACGCCAACCAGCGCAAGCAGTTCGGCAGCCTTATCAGCAAGTTCGGGGCCATTAAGGAAAAAATAGCCGACATGACCGCCGAGATCTTCGCGTCGGAATCCCTGGTCTACCGCCTGGCCGGCATGATAGACGACAAGCTCGCCCCGATAGAGAAAGACACCCCCGACTATTACAAGGTCTATCAGAAAGGCATAGAGGAATACGCCATAGAATGCGCCATCTCCAAGGTGTTCTGCAGCGACGCGCTGGCCTTCGTGGTGGACGAGGTGTTCCAGATCTACGGCGGCTACGGCTTTATACAGGACTATCCGGCGGAAAGGTTCTACCGCGACGAGCGCATAAACCGGATCTTCGAGGGCACCAACGAGATAAACCGCATGCTGGTCTGCGGAACTATTATGAGCCGCGGGGTTAAAGGCGATATCCCGCTTAAAGACGAAGTCTCGAAAGCCGCGGACTTCCTGAAAGACCCGGCTTCGGCCCTCCCCGCCTGTTCCGGCCCGCTTGCCGCCGAGAAAACCCTGCTCGCGGGCCTTAAGAAGCTCTTCCTCGCGCTTTCCGGGGCCGCCATGCGCAAGTTCCTGTTCTCCATCAAGGACGAGCAGGAGGTGCTGATAGCGCTTTCCGACATAGCCATTAATATCTTCGCTATCGAGAGCGCGGTGCTGAGGGCCGAGAAGATACTGCCGGCCCTGAGCGGGGACAGGAAGACCGCCGTGCTGGCGGCGGTCAGGATATTCTCTTTCAACGCCTCTGAAAAAGCGGCGTCCGCCGCGCGGCGCTCGGCCAATTACATCAAGGACGGCAAGGACCTGGCGCAGCTGCTCGCGGCCATCGCCAGGTACGGCGCTTATAACGCGGAAGGTCTGCTTAAGGCCAAGCGCAAGCTTGCCGAAGCGGCCATAGAAGCGGAAAAATATATTTTCGGGAAATAGCGCGGCCCGGGAACCGTCCCGGGCCGGCAGCCGGCGCCCAGCCGCGGTTATCTGCGGCTGAGGTAGGCGCAGGGAGAGAAACGCGGCGCGCCGAATTCCTTTTCAAGGGCCGCCAGGTCTATAACTATGTTCGCGAGGCCCGTATCTTCGGCGTACTGCCAGAGGCCGCCCCTGAACGGAGGGAAGCCGGTGCCCATTATCATGGCTATATCCACCGCCTGCGCGTCGTCCACCACTTTTTCTTCAAGGCACCTGCCGGCTTCGTTTATCATCCCGTAGATCATCCGCTTAAGTGCCGTCTCGTCCGGGATCTCCCGTTTCACGGCGGCCTGCACAAGGCCGTAGATCCCCGGGTTCACTTTCTTCTCCCCGTCGCCGTAAATATAAAACCCCTTGTTCTTTTTCTTGCCCAGCAGGCCGGCGTGCTTTGTAGCCTCCAGCAGCCCGCTGACCCGCATCCTGTCGCCGTAGGCTTTTTCCAGTATCTTCGCCACTTTGGCGCCTACGTCTATGCCCACCTCGTCTATCAGCTCTATCGGGCCCATCGGCATGCCGAAAGCCTTGGCGACCGCGTCGATCCTTTCTATCGGCATCCCCTCTTCCACCAATAAAGCCGCCTCGTTAAGGTAGGGTACAAGTATCCGGTTCACCAGGAAGCCGGGCGAGTCCTTGGTCACAACTACTATCTTGCCAAGTTTCCTGGCGAACGCTATAACGGTGGCCAGCGTCTCCGGGCTGGTGTGCTCCGTCTTTATTACCTCCACCAGCGGCATCCTGTTCACCGGGTTGAAGAAGTGCATACCGGCCAGCCTGCTCTTGTCCCGGACTTTCTCTCCTATCGCGGAGATGGTAAGCGAGGAGGTGTTGGACGCGAGGATAGTATGCTGGGAAGTGTTCTCTTCCAGTTCCTGGAACACTTTCTGCTTTATTCCCAGGTCCTCCACCACCGCTTCTATCACCAGGCCGGCGTTCTTAAAGCCGCTGTAGGTCAGGGTGGGCGAGATAAGGCCCATCTTATGCGCGGCCTGGTACTTGTTCATTTTCCGCTTTTTCAGGGCGTACCTGTAAATGCCGTCGGCCGTCCTGAGCGCCTGTTTGAGGGCCTCGTAATTTATGTCCTTGACCCGGGCCGGGATATCGCGCGAGCTCACCAGCTGGGCTATCCCCCCGCCCATGATGCCGGCGCCGGCCACGGCGCACTTGTCCACCGGGAGCGGCTTTACGCTGCCGTCCACCCACGGGAATTTCTTGAACTTCTCGTTGAGGAAAAAAACTTTGACGAGGTTCCTGGAAACCTCGGTGACGGCCAGGGCGGCCAGCCCCTTCCTTTCCAGTTCAAGCCCCGCGGCTATTTCCCCGCCGCAGGTCGCCTTTATGACTTCAAGGGCCTTGAGCGGCGCCGGGTAGAAGCCCTTTGTTTTCTCCAGGACCTTTTTTGCGGCCTGGCTGAACATAAGCGCGCGGCCGGGCGGAGTGTCCTCCAGGAAAGCCTGCAGCAGGGAACGTTTCTTTTTTTTCGCCGGCAGGCGTCCGGCCAGGACCTCAAGGGCGAAATCCACGGCCCCGGCGGCCAGGAGCGTCTCGGGGTAAAGCCGGTCCACTATGCCGTATTTCAGCGCGTCTTTCCCGGAAATTATCCGCGCGGTAAGTATCAGCTCCAGCGCCCGGGACAGCCCGGCCAGCCTGGGAAGCCGCTGCGTACCTCCCCAGCCGGGCAGTATCCCGAGGCTTACCTCGGGAAGTCCTATCTTTACCTTGCTCCCCGTCCCGGCCAGCCGGTATTTGCAGGCTAAAGCCAGCTCGAAGCCGCCGCCGAGACAGGCGCCGTTTATGCCCGCCACCGTCGGCATTTCCAGGGCGGCGAGCTTATTGTAGATCTCCTGCCCTTCCCGCGCCAGGGTCTCGGCCTCGGCTTCGTTCTTTATGCGCTCGAACCCTTTAATATCCGCGCCGGCGATGAAGACGCCGTCTTTAAGGCTGGTTATTACAAGGGCTTTGGGTTTTTTGGCGGCCACTTCGTCTATGGCAGCGGAGAGTTCGCCCATTACCGCGGCGTCCAGGGTGTTCACTCTGGAGCCCGGCAGGTCGAACGCCAGCACCGCTATCTCGTTTTCAATTTTAAGATTCAGAGCGCCCATGGTATTCTCCTTATCTTTCAAGCACTACCGCGCCGCCCTGCCCGCCGCCCACGCAAAGCGAAGCCAGGCCGTACTGCAGGCCGCGTCTTTTCATTTCCTTCAGGACCGTCAGGATGAGGCGTGAGCCTGTGGCGCCCACGGGATGCCCGACGGAGATGCCGCTGCCGTTCACGTTCAGCTTGTCCGGGTCAAGTTCGCCTACGGCGGCGGAAAGGCCCAGGTTCTCTTCGGCGAACTTCTTGGAGGCCAGCATGCGGACGGAGGCCAGCACCTGCGCCGCGAAAGCTTCGTTTATCTCGGTTACGCCGATATCCTTCAGGGCCAGGCCGGCTTTCTTTAAAGCCGCCGGGATGGCGTAAGCCGGGCCCAGGCCCATCCTGGACGGGTCAAGCCCCTCGTAAGCGTAGGAGCGGATATAGCCGAGGGGTTCATAGCCCATAGCTTTGGCTTTTTCTTCTTTCATCACCAGCATGCAGCAGGCGCCGTCGGTGACCTGGCAGGAATTGCCCACCGTTACCGTGCCCGCCGCCCGGTCGAAATACGGTTTCATCTTCGCCAGGGCTTCCGGCGTCAGGTTCTCCCTCGGGCCGTTGTCGTCCTCCAGCACCGCGTCGAATTTCCTTCCCGTTATAACGGGCACTATCTCTTCCTTAAGTTTAGCCCTGGCGGCGACGGCGCGCTGGTGGCTGCGCAAAGCGAAGTCGTCCTGCTCCTGCCTGGTAATGCCCAGTTCCTTGGCCAGGACCTCGGCGGTGGAGCCCATGTTCAGGCCGCAGACGGGGTCCGTAAGGCCTTCGACCAGGCCCAGGACCGGCTTTAGCTGCGCCGGCCTGACAGCGGCGATAAGCCTGAGCTTTTCCCAGGCCGTTTTCGCCTTACCCAGCCGGGTAAGGGTCTTGGTTATCTCTTTCCCGAAGAAGAACGGGATGTTGGACATGGACTCGGTCCCGCCGGCTATCACTATCTCGTCCATCCCGGTGATTATCTTTTCCCAGGCGCTGGTGACGGACTCCAGCCCGGAAGCGCAGTTGCGGCTTACCGTGTAGGCCCGTTTCCTTTCGGGTATGCCGGAGTTAAGGGAGATCACCCTGGCTATATTGGAGGCCTCCATCGGCTGCGCGACGCAGCCGAAAATAACCTCGTCCACCAGGCCCGGGGCCAGGCCGGTCCGCTCCAGCAGCTCGCGCACGCAGAGCGCGCCCAGCTTCTGCGCCGGGATATCCTCAAAAACCGTCCACGCTTTCGCGAACGGGGTCCGTATGCCGTCGACTATCGCTATTCTTTCCATAAAATCTCCTGTCAGCCCGGCCCGGGAACGGGCCGTTTTATCTCTTGTCCACTATCTTCTTCGCCTTCACCGCGGAGTCTATCTCTATGCGCTGCTGTATTTCCTGGTGGGACACGAACTCTATCTTGTTGAAGGTTACTTCCGTTTCCGCGAGCAGCTGCCTGTTAAGTTCCGCCGCGAATTCCGCCCGGTTCTCGTCCCGGAGGAGGTTGACGAAAAGGGAGATCTCGTCGACCTCGTACTGGTCGTTATCTTTTTTTGAGATCTCTATCTGCCATTCGTTAATTTCGGCTTTGCTGTCCAGGATGAATTCCAGCTTGTTGAAATTAACCAGCGTTCCTTTTATCTTGGAGATCTGCAGGTCCTTTATGTTGGAAGCCCGCACCAGGTCGCTCGAGATCCTGGGCACGGTGCGCCCGCAATGGGGGCAGGGCGCGCAGGTGATCCCGCCTTTCACAAAATCCCCCGTGCGGTAACGCAGCAGGCAGGAACCGCGGCTGTCTATGCTGCTGTAAACTATTTCCCCGTCCTGCCCTTCCCCGGCCGGGGCGCCGGTCTGCGGGTCTATTATTTCGAACACTTCCCTGTCAGGGAAGGTATGGTAGCCGCTCATCACGCTTATATCGGTGGGACATTCCGGCCAGGCCGTGCGGGCCTCGGTAAAGCCGTAGGTGCCGAAGATCTGCACGTCGGAAGAACCCATCTCTTTAAGGAGCGCGGCCAGCTTGCGCTTAAAGCCTACCGGAGCCCGGGCCGCGCCAAGCACTATCTTCTTGACGAAGCTGAAGTCCAGGTTCTGCCGCCTGGCCTCTTTAAGCAGGTGGTAAACATAGGCCGGCACGCCCACCAGGAGTTTCGGTTTTAATTTCAATATGGAGCGGAGGTTCCCTTCGGTCCCCATGGTCTTGCCGCCGCCGGTGCTTAATATCAGTATCCCGGCTTCCGTTCCCGCGAAGAATACCTGCCAGAAGGCGAGGTGCGGGGCGTAAGGGAAAAGGTTCACCACCGTCTCGTCGGTTTCCATCCCGAAGATCTGCACTATCCTCTTGCCGTAGATCTTAAGGTTCTCCAGGTCGTAGGCCGTGTAGAGGAACGGCATCGGCTGGCCCGTGGTGGTTCCGGCCGTGCTGGTGAGGAAAATGGGCCTGAATTCCTTCTCGAGGCTTTCCTTCAGATATTCCTTGCCCCTGAAGAGCTTGGCGGCAGCTATTTTTAAAAGCTCCGCCTTAGGCAGGTATTTCTTAATAAGCTGCTCGGTCGGCTGCAGGATAAGGTCCCTGGTCTTTCCCTCTCCCGACATGCGCACAAGGTCCGCTTTCGTGGTGAAAGGTATCCTTCTGAGGTCCTCTACCGTCCGGATGCTGTCCGGGTCTATCTTGTTCTTGTCGAAGAGGGCCCGGTAATAAGGGCTGAAGGGATATACCTTGGTAGTTACGAACCAGTGCAGCTTCCGGTTCTGCAGCTCCTTCAGCTCCGCCCAGGGTTTGAACAACAGGTTTTCGTTTTTCATGGTAAGGATACTCTCCGGCCTTTACCCGCCTTTATATTGATAGACGGCGCGGCTGGTTATTTTTCCCCCTGCATTTAAGTCCCGGTCCGGCCGGGCAAAGCTGCTAAATCTTCATG
>JAJZVJ010000023.1 GCA_021845705.1 bacterium | reverse complement strand
TGCTCTCCTGCCAGTACGACCGGGTGCTCAACGGCGTCGAGCTGGGTTCCGGCTCGGGGCGCAACCACAGCCGGGCCATGCAGGAAAAGATCTTCGCCCTGATGGGCTACGATAAAGAACAGGTGCAGCGCCGCTTCGGTATGATAGTTAACGCCCTCGATTTCGGCGCCCCTCCGCACGGCGGCATAGGCATCGGCTACGACAGGCTGATAGGCCTCATCTGCGGGACCGACTCAATACGGGACGTCATAGCTTTTCCCAAAACCACCAGCGGCGCCTGCCTGATGAGCGACGCCCCGTCAACGCTGGACGAAAAACAGCTGAAAGAACTGCACCTGAAGATAACTGAATAAGCGGCGGCGCGGCCAGGGCCAATGACACAATTCCCAAAATGGATAGTGGACGAAGTCCGTCTCAACAAGGCGGGCCTGCGCGCCTCCGCCGCGGCCGCCACGGCTGCGGACCTGGCCGGGAACGGCCTCCACACGGTCTGCGACGAGGCACGCTGTCCGAACAAGGGAAAGTGTTTCGCCGAAGGCGAGGCCACTTTCCTGATACTGGGCGATATCTGTACGCGGCGCTGCGGCTTCTGCGCGGTAAAGAAAGCCGCCCCGCTGCCTGCGGACCCCGGCGAACCGCTGCGCGTGGCCGGGCTGTGCCGGAAATGGGGCCTTAAACACGCCGTTTTCACCTCCCCGACGCGCGACGACCTGCCCGACGGCGGGGCCGCCCATTTCGCCGAGACCGGCCTCCTTATAAAACAACTCTCCCCGGGTATAAGGACGGAGCCCCTCATCCCCGATTTCAGCGGCGACATCAAAGCCCTGGAAACGGTCCTGACGTCGGAGCCGGACGTGCTTGCCCACAACATAGAAATGGTCAGCGGCCTCTACCCCGGAGCCCGCGCCGGGGCGGACTACGGCAGGTCGCTCCGGGTCATCTCCAATTCCAAAAAGCTCCGCCCCGATATCCTCACAAAGTCCGGCATAATGCTGGGGCTCGGAGAGAAACCGCACGAACTCAGTCGGGCTCTGGGCGACCTGGCCGCAAGCGGCTGCGACCTGCTGACCCTTGGCCAATACCTTGCCCCTTCGAAGGCGCACCGGCCGGTGGAGAAATATTACACGGAGGATGAATTCGCGCTCTGGGGTGAAAAGGCCGGCGAAGCCGGCTTTAAAGCCGTACTGTCAGGCCCGCTCGTAAGAAGCTCCTACCGGGCGGGGGCCCTGTATCTGAAGGCCGTTAGATCATGAAACCCATTGATAAGGACCGCATGGTATTCTCCTGGCTCGCCGGGGCCTGGGACGACTACCTCAACGCTCTCCCGTTGCTCCTGCCGGTGATACTGATACAGACCGCTCTGGCCGCGGTCTCCTTCTATATCGTGTGGCGTTACCATTCGCTGCTTGCCGCCGCGCCGTACATGCTTTTTATTATGACTCCGTTGGCCACCGGTGCGAACCTGGTATATATCAAGCTCGCCAGGGGCGGCGGGGCGCGCCTTCGCGACCTGTTCAGCGCTTTCCCGATCTATCCCAGGGCCCTCGCCGTCAGCGTGGGCCTCGGCCTTCTGACCATGGGGGGGGCCGTAATGTTCATACTTCCCGGCATCGTGCTCTACCTCGCGTACGCCTTCAGCGAGTACGCCGTAGTGGACCGCCGCACCGGGATCAGGGAATCCTTCAGGCTGAGCGCTTCCATTACCTACGGCTGGAAGACGCGCCTTTTCACCATCTTCAGCCTGGTGATGCTGGTACACATCGCCGTCCCCGATATTTTCGTGATCTCCGGCCCTTTAACTGACCCGGCCGCCAGCCTGGACCTGAAGCCCTGGACAGTGGTAGCCGCGGTCCTTAAAACCCTTGTTTTCCTGCCCTGGCTGGCCATGGCAATGGCCCGCGCCTACAATACCCTTTCCGCCGGCTTGCGGGCAGAACAGGCTTGACGGATGTCATAGGCCCTATTACCCAGCCCGGGATATCCCTTTGTGCCCTTTAACAGAGCGGGGGGAAAAGGTAGAATTATAACAGAAGTAAAAGTTTCAGGAGGAATACTGATGAAAAAATTAGCGCTGATAGCTTCCGCACTGTTGAGCGTCTCGGCCCTTAACGCGGCCGAACTTAACACTATTTCGGCCGGAGATATACGGGTCCTGAAGACCGATCTCCCCGCCCCGGTCCTCCAGAGCGCCGAAGCCGCTAAATGCGACTTCGTCACCGGTGAGATAACCGACCTGCACCTGCTCGCCCAGACTTCGAAGAGCCTGCTTTTCACCTACGCCAAGACCGATGCGCAGTTCAAGGAATTCGTGGACAAATGGACCCCCATCCTGGCCAAGTTCGGGATAAAGGTTACCGGGACCGAATACAAGAACGAGTTCGGCATACTCAGGTATGAATCACCGGATGGCCGCGTGGTGCGCGACTTTATGGCGGAGAACATGAACTACGACGCCCTCAGCTCCACCACCATGGCGGGCCTTCAGCACCAGCTGATAGAGCCGCTCGAGCAGGCCGGGATGACCCCCATAGCCACCTTCAACATAAAGAACGAAATCTTCAGGCCCACCTTCAACATCTATTACCTGACCAAGCCCGAAGAGAACATGGACCACGAAGTGCAGCTCCGCCAGCTGAAGAACGGCGACGACATTGATTTCGACCTGCTGTCAGGGGCCGTGAACATCGTTAAAAAGGATACCTCCTTCTCAATGGTCTATATCGGGAAGCTCCTCGGGTTCAAGAGCAAGCTTGGCACGGACGAGGCCTCTATCGCCGTGAAGCTCGCCGACTACAAAAAATTCCTGGCGGAGAACAACAAGGAATTCATCGCCTCCAAGACCTACAAACTGGACGAACCGATAGAGTTCTCCGGGACAAAGCTCAACTACGTCATCAACATGTACTTCTTCCAGTAAGAGAAAAGCCGTTCCCGGCAGAATGACCGGCCGCCCATGGCGGCCGGTTTTTTTATCCCAGGCCGCGCGGGAAACGGTATTACTACTTACTAGCGGGTAGGAAGAATTACGCATAGCGCAAAAACTTGAGGAGAACTATACTTAACTTAGCGGACGGCCCCGCGCAAGAAGGCCGGATAATTGCAAAGCGGCAGGACAGCGGCTCTTTTGACAGCACTTCAGAATATTCGTTCCGCGGACACCGGGGTTTGGGACAATACGGCTAACGAACGAGGCGCGGCTTCCCGGCATCCCGGAAGCCGCCTGGCTGCATTCAGCAGCCGCGCTTTTTGGCGGCCGGGCGAATAATTAGAACAGCGCGGTATACGCACAAAAAATATGGAAACCGCCGACCCTATAAAAGTACTGATAGTAGAGGACAACGTCTACGACGCCAAACTCGTGGAGGAGCTTATCCACGGCATCGAGAACGGCGGATTCGTCCTCAGTTTCGCGCAAAGCCTCGAACAGGCGGGGCGCGCGCAGGAGAAGGAGGATCCGGACATCGTGCTGCTGGACCTGAATCTGCCGGACTCCTTCGGGCCGCGGACCCTGGACCGCGCTATAGAGATCTTCGGGAACCGGCCGATCGTTGTGATGACCGGCATTCACGAGGAGCGCCTGGGGGTGGAACTCATAAAAAAAGGCGCGCAGGACTACCTTGTAAAGGGGAAGATAACCGGCGACTGGCTGGGCTACTCGATAAAATATTCCATAGAACGCGGCAGGATCATGCACAAAATGAGGAACCGTGAAGGGCGCCTGCGGGACATCATGCAGAAGATCCCTGACGGCTTCCTGGTAGTGAACCGGGAAGGCTCCGTCATCTTCGTCAACCGCGGCGCGGAACAGATCTTCGGGACGAGCCGCGAGGAATTGCTGAACAAACCCTTCGAGCTGGAGGCTGACCCGGAGAACGCTATCGAGACCGACCTGCGGCGCCCGGACGGGAAGAAGGTTCCCGTAGAGGTGCGTGCGAGTGAAATACCGTGGAACTCCGGGCCCTGCCTGCTGGTGATGCTGAGGGACCTCAGTTCGGTGCGCACTCTTGAGCGGAGCAGGGACGAATTCATCTCCAAAGTCTCGCACGAACTGCGCTCTCCGCTTACGGTGGTAAAGGAGGCACTGGCGCTGATCTACGACGGCACCGTAGGAGAGACTTCAAGCCAGCAGAAAGAGATCTTAAAAATGGGCCTGGACAACGCGGACAGGCTTAACCGGCTTATAGACGCCCTGCTCGACATAACCAAGATAGAGGCGGGCCGCATGCCGATGAACATAGCGAAAGCGGACCTGCGGGAGCTGGTATCGGCGACGGCCGGCGAATTCTCCTACCTTGCAGCGTCACAGAAGATAACTATTCACAGCAGCGTTCCAGGCGCCCCGCTGGCGGGATACTTCGATATAGACAAGCTCCGCGAGGTTCTGACGAACCTGATGTCCAACGCGCTTAAATTCACTCCGGCCGGCGGCGAGATAAATATCCGCCTTAAGCACTGGGACGGCGAAGCCCTTATCTGCGTTGAAGACACCGGGCCGGGGCTTGAAGCCGCCGACATACCGCTGCTCTTCAATAAATTCTCGCAGGTTGGCGGCGCGCCGAGCAAAGGGGTCAAGGGAACCGGCCTGGGACTGGCAATAAGCAGAGGGATAGTGGAAATGCACCAGGGCCGCATCTGGGTAGAAAGCGAACCGGGGAAGGGGTGCAGGTTCTTTGTGCTGCTGCCGCTGGTGCGGTTCGAGGATCTGCTAAGGCGTATCGTCCGCGGGGAGATAGAACTCTCCAGCGGCGGCAAGCGTCCGTTCTTCGCTATAAACATCATACTGCCGCCGGAGCTCTCCGGCCGGGCGCCGGGAGAACCCGGGCTGGCGGCGGGGATGGAGGAATTCATCAGGACAAGGCTGCGCAGCTCGCACGCGCTGCTCAAACGCGCTGACGGCGAGTTCACCATCCTGCTCTCCAACTCCGGAATGAAAGAATGCGCCAGGATCTGCGCCTTTATCGAGAACGGGCTGGCGGAACTCGCCGGGCTGCCACCGGGGAAGGCCTTTAATTTTATTTCCGCCTTGTCCTATCCCGAGGATTTCCGCGACGAGGATACTTTTATGAAAAAAATGTCGGAAGCCAGGAGCATGCCGAATGGCTAAAATACTGCTTATAGAGGACGATCCGCAGCACACCATGCTGGCTAAGCTGCGCCTGGAGTCGGAAGGCTTCGAGGTGGTTTCGGCGAAAACGGGAGCCGAAAGCGTTGCGGCGGCGAGTCTGGCGCCGGACCTGATACTCCTGGACCTGATCCTGCCGGATATCGGGCCCCTGGAGATGATAAAGGCGCTGCGGGCGGTTCCGGCCGCCGCCAGTACCCCCATAGTGGTCTTCTCCGTAATGGACTATTACGAAATACACCGCAAGGGGCTAGAGCCGGAGATCGCGGGCCTTATCCCGAAGCCCTACGACACCGTTGAAATGCTGGAAGAAATACACCGCGTGCTGAAAGAATACGCCTTAAAGCCCGAGGTCCGCAGCTATTGAACGCATAGCCTGCAGAGAGAGCTCCACGAACTCATCGAGCTTAAGCCCCAGCCCTTCGCATTCAAGTATTATCCCGCGGTCAACGGAAGCGGCGAAGCGCTTATCCTTCATGCGCTTGACCACCGAGGAGGGCTTGACGCTGGAAAGCTTCCTGTCGGGATAGACCAGGGCGGTAGCTGTTATCAGGCCGGTCACGGTCTCCCCTGCCGCCAGGGCCCTGTGAAAGATCTCCGCGCGTTTCCTGCCCGCGTGGGCCGCCTCGTTATGCATCTCCACGGCCTCTACCAGGCTTTCCGGCAGGCCGTTCTCCCTGAGTATCCGCGCTGCCTCATGGGTATGCCTCGCCAGGTCCCCGGCGGTAAGCTCCGCGTCAATGTCATGCAGCAGCCCGGCCAGACCCCAAAGCCCGGGGTCGCCCCCGAGGCGGGCGGCGAGGGCCCGCATGACGGCCTCCGAAGCCAGGCAATGCTTCACCAGGTTATCGTTCTTAACGTAAGTCCTGAGCAGTTCAAGCGCTTTTTCCCTTTCCATATCAGCCTCCCTATGCCGGCAGCCGGGGGCAATGCCGGCATAAATTATAGAATATAGCGGCGGCAGATCCGAACGCGGCGAGGCTTAATTTTATAGAATATGTCAGCGGCCGCGGCTCTGGAGGGGTAATGATAAAGTATTATGCGAAAGTGTTTTTCTTCACGGGAATTTTATTCTTCGTCGGCATACTGGTTACCAGCCTGCCGGGCATGACTAAGCGCCAGGCGGTCATACACGCGCTGGCCAGCGGCCTTTTATTCGGAGTTACGCTGGCGCTGACAGTGGGCACCGTCCACGTGCTGAAAGTCCGCAAAGCGGCCGGCGGGGACCCCGCGGCTGACATCTATGCCACCACCCAGTCCAGGACTTTCAGGACCGCGCTGGAATACGAGCGGCTTTTTACGGCCGTCACGCATTATCTGTCCGAAACGGCCGGTTTCACGCTCACGGAGAAAGATTACGACAAGGGCAGGATAACGGCGCTCTCGCCGTTCAACATTATCACGTTCGGAAGCCGGATAACCGTGCTTCTGGAAAAGAACCCGGGCGGGCCCGCGGAGGTGAAAATAGTTTCCCGGCCGCGCCTGAGCACCATATTGGCCGACTACGGCGAGAATCTCAGGATAGTCGCCGCGTTCGAAAAGCACCTTCGCGCCCTCTGAGGCCGTTCACGCCTAAAAAAAGCCGGACAGCGTCCGGCCTTTTTTATTCCCGGGAGCGGTCAGAATTCCGCGTAGCCCGGCACGCGCGGGAAAGCTGTCACGTCGCGGATGTTCGAGATCCCGGTTATAAGCATCATCAGGCGCTCGAACCCCAGGCCGAAACCGGAATGGGGGACGGAGCCGAAGCGGCGCAGGTCCAGGAACCACTGGTAATCCTCGAGTTTCATCCCAAGGTCGCGCATGCGTTTTTCCAGGACGTCCAGCCTGTTCTCGCGCTCGCTGGCGCCGATGATCTCCCCTATGCGGGGGACCAGCACGTCCATGCCGCGCACGGTCCGGCCGTCGTCATCGAGCTTCATGTAGAACGCCGCCACTTCCTTGGGCTTGTTGTGCAGCATCACCGGCTTCTTAAAATGCTGCTCGACCAGAAAGCGCTCGTGTTCGCTGGCCAGGTCCACTCCCCATTTCACCTTCAGTTCGAAGCGGTCGTTGACCGGCTCGAGGATCTTGACGGCGTCGGAGTAATGCAGGCGCTCGAACTTGTTATCGGTGATGTTCCTCAGGCTGTCCATCAGCGCCGGCTCTACGTACTTGGCGAACAGCTCCAGGTCGGAGGGGCACCGCTCCAGGATGTCCTTAGTGACGGACTTAATGAAATCCTCGGCGAGGTCCATGTCGCCCTCAAGTTCGCAGAACGCCATCTCGGGCTCTATCTGCCAGAACTCGGCGCAGTGGCGGTAGGTGTTGGAGTTCTCGGCGCGGAACGTGGGACCGAACGTGTAGATCTTGCCCAGGGCCAGCGCCAGCGCCTCGCCCTCCATCTGCCCGGAAACGGTCAGGCCGACCTTTTTGCCGAAGAGGTCCCTGGAGAAGTCTATCTCTCCGGCCCCGGTCTTCGGCAGTTCCTTCAGCTTAGTCAGGTCGAAGGCCGTGGCGGTGAACATCTCCCCCGCGCCCTCGCAGTCCGAGGCTGTGAAGATAGGCGTGTGCACGTGGGTGAAGCCGTTGTTCCTGAAATAAGTGTGTATCGAGTAGGCCAGTTCCGAACGGACGCGCAGCATGGCCGCGTACTTATTGGTGCGGGGGCGCAGGTGGGCCACGGTGCGCAGGAATTCGTCCGAAGCCTTTTTTTTCTGTATGGGGTATTTCTCGGGGTCGCAGCCGCCGTAGATCTTTACCTGCTTCGCCTGCAGCTCGAACTTCTGACCCGCGGCGGGGGAGGCGACCAGGTCGCCCTGTATCTCCACGGCGGCTCCGGTAACCAGGGAGGGGAGGATGTCCGTGAAATTCCCGTTATCCTGCGAGAACACTGCCTGGAGATTCTCCCGGCAGGAGCCGTCGTTAAGCTCCGCGAAAGACATGACCCTGGAGTCGCGGCGGGTCTTTACCCAGCCGCGGGCGACCGCACCGGGCCTGGGCCCGGGGCTCTTAAGGAGTTCGCGTATAGTGGGGAGCGCCATGTTGCCGTCCTTGGCCGCCCGGACGCCTGGCCCCGGCGGAACTGTGATAGACTTGGTGAAAGCGGTTTATTTTTTGCCTTTTTTCTTTTCTTCAGGCACCTTGGAGATAGCCAGGAGTTCAAGCTCGCAGGTCTTGTCCTCGCCGGAATATTCCTCCAGGATATAGCCGACGCCGGGGGCATAGTACCTGACGGACTTACCTGCGTCGCCGCCGGCGAGCATGGTGACGATCTTCATGCATTTGGCGAACTTGCCGGCCTTGATGGAAACTTTGTCGGAGAGGGAGACCACTTCGCTGGTGTCCGGATACTCCTCCCATTTCAGCCCTTCCTTGACGGGGAAGGGGAATTCCCTGCGGCCGCCGATAATAACCCCGTCCGCTGTGGTCAGCCACTTTGCGTCGCGCGTAATAGTATACTGCGTAGTGTGGGAATCGCGAAGCTCAAAGATCATCCGGGCCTGCGCTACCAGTTTGCCTGCCTTCTTCCTGACCTCGAGGACGTCTATACAGATCCTGGCGTCGCCTTCGAATTCGGTGCTGGTAAATTTATATTCGAAACGCGTTTTTTCTTTAAGAGGAAAATAATCTGCGGCCATTTGATGCCCCCGGAAATAGCTGAGGATCGGAGGGATAGAGGATGGGAGGACCGGCGACAGCACGCCCAAACTCTTCCCGCGACCATTAAGAATTGTTCTATACTGCGTAAAATCTGGTGGACGTGAGGACCGCCTCCAGAGCGAAGCATAATCATGCTTCGCGTGCGGTCCGCAAGGGCGGAGGCGGTTTCCTGCGCAGCCAAACCGCCTAGCCGGGGTCGCGAAAAACCGCTATGCGGTTTATTCGTGACACAGGGATCTAATCCCTTGCCATCCTTCCAACGCTTTACAAATCTGGTGGACGTGACAGGGATCGAACCTGCGACCTCCTCGTTGCGAACGAGGCGCTCTCCCAACTGAGCTACACGCCCGGATTACTGCTGTTCCGCTTTTGCCGCCTGCTCCACGCGCCGCTTGGCTTTCTTATGCTCTTCGAAATTAGCGTTAAAAATATGCTTGCCCTTCCTGTCCGCCACGAAATACAAAGCGTCAAGGTTGGCGGGCGACATGGCGGCGGCTATCGAGCTGTACCCGGGGTTGCATATCGGTCCCGGCGGCAGGCCGCCCACCACGTAAGTATTGTAGGGCGACTTGAACTTAAGGTCCTTGTACGTAAGCGCCTTCTTCCAATAGCCCAGCGCGTACTGCGTGGTCGGGTCCGCTTCCAGCGGCATCCCCTTGCGGTAACGGTTTATGTACACCGCCGCTATGAGAGGGCGCTCGCTGTCGTCGACGGCCTCGCGCTCAACGATAGAAGCTATTATGAGCACCTTGCGCGCATCCAGACCCTGCGGAAAACCTTTAGAGAACAGGGGAGCCGTCTGCCTGTCGAACTCCAATTTTAGCAAATTTACAACTTCCTGTGGCGGCATATTTTTCTTAAGGTTGTAGGTGGAGGGGAAAAGGTAGCCCTCCAGCTTCTGGGCCCTGGTAAGTTCAAGGAACTTGGCCGCCGGGGTTATCCCGTTGGCCTCAAGCCGCTCGGCTATTTGTTCAAGCCGCCAGCCCTCCGGGATAACTACCCGGACACTTGTGACATAGGTGCTGTGCGTAAGTTTCCACAGCACTTCTTCCGCGGACATGTGCCCGCGCAGGGTATACTCCCCGGGCATCAGCCGCTTGGCGGTCCCCGTAATTTTTACCAGGACCCTGAACCAGGTGGAGCTTATTATCACGCCTTCGCTTTTAAGCTGCGCGGCCACCTTTCCCGCGCCCGCGCCCTCCGGGATGGAGATCTTCACCGGACGCCCCGGCCAGAAGAAATAAAGGGACAGGAACAGGATAAATACCGCGGAAAAAACCGCAACCATCTTTAATTTTCGCATAAACTTTTAGAATATATCTTCCTGTATTCGGGCCCGGCTGAAGTCGGCACGCTCTCCATAAGTTCGACTGAAGAGAGAAAACTTGCCGCCTTCTTTGCCTGCGCGAAATCCGAGACGCGCCTGATAAAATTTTCGGGGAGCCGCCCCTTAACGCGCCCTATGGTCACATGCGGCTCGAACCTGCTCTCGAAGATCAGGCCCGCGGCCGCAAGCCCTTCGGCCAGCTTGGCCGCCGTTTCACTGAGCTCGGCCGCCCCTTCCGCTATACCCACCCAAAGGACCGAGGGGTGCCTGGAAGAGGGGAAAACGCCTAAACCGCCGGAAGAAAGCCTGAAGGCCTTAACCCCTTCCAGCCCCGCGGTCAGCCCTTTTACCGCCGCGTCGGCGCCGGCCTTGTCCAGTTCGCCCAGAAAAGCGTAGGTTATGTGAAAATTCCCGGGCTCCACCCATTTTACCGTTCCCGCGCCGGAATTCGCGCGCGCGTAATCGGCTATCGCTTTAAGGTTTCCGGCAAAGCCTGGCTCGAAAGCGGAGGCGACGAAAAGCCGCACCTACTCCTCCTCCGGCGCCGGTTTCTTCCGTTTAGCCTTTGCCCGCTTAGCGGCCGCCCGCGCTCTGGCGCCCCGCTTAGCTTTCGGCTTAGCCTTACCGTTGTTAAGCTGCCTGCGGATAACTTTGCCCGAGAGGGCCTGCCGGCGCAACTCCTCCCGCCGGGCAGGGGACCGGGGCTTCCAGCTCTTCAGCGCCAGCAGTCTTTTACGCATTGTCATCAGCGCGCCGCGGTACCTTCCCATCAGCGCCAGCGGGACCGGGCGGAACCGCTTCTGCGAAGGGTTGAAGCTTATCTCAGTGTTCTTCTCCAGGATATATTCCTGCGCGTCTTTGCCTGTGTCGCCGGCCTGGGTCACCGCCACGCGGCCCTCGTCGAAAACGGCCACGGAGGCGTCCCGGCTCAGCTGGGAATACTCCACGGCGAACTCGGTACCCCTTATGGCGCAGACCGACGCCGGCGTGCGCACCTGCATCTTATACTTCTCGTTCAGGAAATGCTTGATCTTTGCGACCAGCGAACCGAAGTTAATGGAGAAAACGGTGTCTTCCTGCTCTAAAGCGGTAATCTCCAGCTCGGTATTGCGCCCGACCGCCATGGTACCTTTATTGTCCAGGTATATTTCGGCTACCCCGTCGGCGGAGGTTTTAACCACATCGTTCGGGTCCAGCGGCATCTCCCCGGTTACCTTCGACCACTCGTCCCCGTCCACGGTCTTGACCATTACGGTTCCGGAGACCACCTTCAGCCTGGCGTCCCAGGACTGGGCCTGGTTCTGGCTGTAATTCCCGGATTTCATGACCTGCTGGAGCATCTTCTTGTAGTCCGCTTCGTTCATCTCCTGCTGCTGGGCGCGCGCGGCCTGGCCGGCGGCAAGGAGCGCGCAGAAAAGGACCGCTGGAAGAAATTTAGCCTTCATAGTCATCACGCCCCCTCATTTCTTTATCTTGCGGAACTGGCGCCGCCCCACCTGCAGCACGCACTCTTTAGGCTCGAACATTATGTCCTCTGAAACTTTCTCTCCGTCCAGGCGCACCGCGCCCTGCGTTATAAGGCGGCGCGCCTCGTTCATGCCGGAGGCCAGCCCGGCGGAGACCATAAGGTAGGAAAGCTTGCCGGGCTTTTCCGCGCGGAAGACCTGCATATCCTCCGGAAGCTCCTTGCGCGAGAAGACCTGTTCGAAGTGGGCGCGGGCCGCCTGGGCCTGGGCGTCGCCGTGGTAGCGCGCGGTCACGAGCCCCGCCAGCTTTTTCTTGGCTTCCATGGGATGCCCGGCCCTTACCGCCTCAAGGTCCTCGCTGGTCAGCAGTTCGTAATAGGAATACATCAGCGCGTCGGAAACGGACATCATCTTGCCGAACATGTCGTTGGGCAGGTCGTTGAGCGCGACGTAGTTGCCGTACGACTTGGACATCTTCTTCTCCCCGTCGGTGCCGATCAGCAGCGGCATGGTCATCACAGCCTGTGGCTCCTGGCCGTGGAGCTTCTGCATGTCGCGGCCCATCAGCAGGTTGAATATCTGGTCCTGCCCGCCCATCTCTATGTCCGCCTTTACGGCCACTGAATCGTAGCCCTGCATAAGCGGATAAAGTATCTCCAGCAGGCTGACGGGGGTTTCGGCCTTCATGCGGCTGCGGAAATCCTCGCGCTCCAGCAGCCTGGAAATAGTTATGCCTTTGGCGGAGTTTATAAAAGCGGAAACGCCGGCGGCGGGGCTCGCGAAGAACGGTTTGAGCCATTCGCTGTTGAACCGCACTTCAGTTCTCGCCGGGTCCAGGACCTTAAAAGCCTGCTCCGTGTAGGTCTTAGCGTTGTCGGAGACGGTCTCATGGTCCAGCACCGGGCGGGTGGAATCACGGCCCGAAGGGTCGCCCACCTGGGCGGTAAAATCGCCTATTATCAGCACGACCGTATGCCCCAGGTCCTGGAACTGGCGCAGCTTGGAGAGGACTACGCTGTGCCCGAGGTGAAGGTCGCGGCTGGTAGGGTCGGCCCCGAATTTAACGCGGAGCTTTTTACCCGAGG
>JAJZVJ010000022.1 GCA_021845705.1 bacterium | reverse complement strand
TGGCCGGCGTCATACTTTCAGCGGTGTATATGCTCGGTATGTACCAGCAGGTCAGCTTCGGCCCGCTGCGGCATGCCGAGAACAAAATACTGCCCGACCTGAGCGTGCGGGAGTGGCTGTATCTTGCGCCGCTGCTTATCTTCATACTGCTGATAGGCGTCTGGCCGAACCCTTTCCTTAAGCGCGCGGCGCCTGCCGTCAACAACTATATCGCCCTTTCCAGCCAACTGTCCGCGCCCACCCCCGCTGAAGTAAAGATAACGGTAGGACGGCGGGAGGTGACCAAATGATGCCCGATCCCATAGGCTACGCCGCCGCCGCCCTTTCCATACCGCTGCTATTGATACTGGCGGCTCTCGGCTGCCTCATACTCCCGCTTTTCTTTAAACAGCTGCGCGGCACCCAGGGGCTTATCGCCCTCGGGGCCGTCCTTGTCTGCCTGACCTTTTTCAGGCGGGCCCCGGCGGCGGAACTTTCCATGTTCAGCGGCGCCCTGCTGCTGTCCCCGATTACGGCCTATCTCTGGGTTCTCGCCCTGGCCGTGCTGGCCCTGGTCGTCGTTCTTTCCATAGCGCGCCCCGCGGCCCCGGAGGAAAGCGGCGGAGAATATTACTTCCTGCTCTTCATGGCCACGATCGGCCTGATGGTCCTTGTCGCCGCGGGGGACCTGTTCACCGTCTTTATCGCCCTCGAACTGCTTAGCCTGCCGGTATACGCGCTGGCGGGCATACGCCGCTCTAAACCAGGCATCGAGGCCGCCTACAAATATTTCATGCTGGGCGCTTTCGGTTCCGGGATGACGGTAATGGGAATAGCCGTGCTTAACGCGATTTACCCGGAGCTGACGTTCACCGCGCTCAGGGTCGGGGCTCCGGGCCCGCTGGCGCTGGCCGGGTTCATCCTCGTTATCTCGGGCTTCGCGTTCAAGACCGCGCTGGTCCCTTTCCACATGTGGGTACCGGACGCCTATGAGGGCGCGCCCACGCAGGTTTCGGCCTTCATGGCGGCCGCGGTAAAGACCGCCGGGGTGGTGGTACTGTGGCGGCTTTTCAGCCTTTTTAACGGGGGGCCCGTCAGGGAGGTCTTCTGGTGGCTGGCCGCGGTCACCGTAGTGGCGGCCAACCTGATGGCGCTGGCCCAGAAAGGCCTTAAGAGGCTGCTGGCTTACTCCAGCATAGCCCACGCCGGCTATATCGCCGTGGCTTTCTTCGGCGGCCGGCAGGGCTTCGAGGCGGTGCTTTACTACCTGCCTGTTTACGCTATGGCCACTACAGGGGCGTTTTCCGTAGCGCTTCTGCTTGAAAAGAACGAGAAGGGTCCGCTCATAGAGGACCTGGCCGGGCTGGCAAAGAGCAGGCCCTGGCTTGCCGGGGCCATGGCGGCCTTCATGTTCTCGCTTGCCGGAGTGCCTCCGCTGGCCGGCTTCTTCGCCAAATTCTACGCTTTCGCGGGCGCGGTGGACGCCGGCTATACCCGCCTGGTGGTCATAGCCATAATCATGAGCGCGGTCTCCATTTATTACTACCTTAAGGTCACGGTGGTCATGTATATGAAGCCGGCGGCGGCGGAACCTTCCTACGACGCCCCGGGCATGATAGAAGCCGTGATCTTCCTTATGGCCGCAGGGGTAATACTAGCCGGCGTTTTCTCAAGGCCGCTCCTCGCTATGGCCGCCGAAGCCTCAAAGTGGTTCTAAAAGCAGCAACTTTCGGCTTTGCCTCCCCCGCCCGAATGCGATTAATGTGATTTTTGTCACATTTGATAATTCGCAATTGACAAGGAACAAATAATTCAATACAGTATTTCCAGAGATTCGACTCCTAGGGGTAGGGGCCAAGTGCAACAACCGTAACAGCAACGTACTACTGAGACTTTAATATTCAGTAAGCTTCCGGCGCTTGCGGATCTTCCGCAAGGCCGGCGGGGTTGTCACACTAAAATAAAGGGGGGAGTGAAATGAAAACCGTACAAAAGAGGTCACGGCCGGCCGCAAAGCGGCGCCGGCCCGGCAGGAAAAAAGCTAATACCGTAGTTCTTACGGGCGAATTTCTGCGGCGCACATTCTATTACCTTAAAGGGGAACAATTCCTTAGAACGTCAAACCGGCTTCTCTGCGAAGCGGTTTAAGGGAGCACTGTTATGCCTACGTCAGGCGTCCTCGCGGCTGAACCAGCAGGAACGGATATCTCCGGCAAAACGCTGCCGGAAGGCTACGGGCTCACCATGGCGGCCTTGCTGCCAAGGGACCCCGAATGGATGTACGCCTACTGGGAGATAACCGCGAACACAAAGGCCCGCATACTCCGCGAACTTGGCGCCGATATCTTTGAAAAAGCCCGCCAGGTGCTGCGCGTACATGAAATACCGCCGCCCGCCGGGGAGGGCGGAAGGCATTTTGATGTTCCCGTCATGCTGGAAGCGGGGAGCTGGTATATCAACGCGGCGGGGCCCGGGCGTTCGTACTGCGCGGAGCCGGGCCTTGTGCTGCCAGACGGCGCCTTTTTCGGCATCGTAAGGAGCAATGAAGTCACCCTCCCTGCGGGCGAGGTATCGGACGTTATGGATGCAAAGTGGCTGGACGTTTCCGGCGAGTTCGACAGGCTGCTGGAGCTCTCCGGCGTGGAGTATATAGGCAAAGGCTCGGGCGAAGTGGCAAAATCGCTAGCGCAGCGCTGGGAACTGCTGCGGTCGGTCTTCTCAAGGGCGGCCTCATGGGGCGTAAGTTCGCTCTCTTCCCGGGCCGGCGTGAAGCCGCCCGAAAAGAAATTCCGGCTGGCGGCGGACTGCGAGATCATACTCTACGGGGCCGCCGAGCCTGGCGCTTTCGTTACCGTAGCGGGGCGGAAAGCCAGGCTTGATCCGGACGGCACGTTTTCAATGCGTTTCGCGCTCCCGGACGGAAATACGGACATG
Source organism: bacterium (assembly GCA_021845705.1). Classification (GTDB taxonomy): domain Bacteria; phylum Elusimicrobiota; class Elusimicrobia; order Elusimicrobiales; family UBA9959; genus UBA9959. Next base: position 9,880 of record JAJZVJ010000022.1, on the reverse strand, counting down.
CCGGTAACCGCCCTGTCGAAAGACGAAAAAGATTCACGCCGGATCGGAATAAGCGTGACGCGCCTTACTGAATGAGCGCAGCCGCGCCGTCCGCCGCCGCGGACCGCGCCAGGGGGTTGACCATAGCAAAGGGGGTATATTATGCTGCGTGAGAATACGTTGTTCGCACAGAAAATAATAGATTTCTATACGGAGAAAGGCGTTGAATGCTCGGTAGTGGACGAACACCTTTCCCTGCTGGTAACGCTGGCGTTGGACGGGAGCACCCACGAGTTCAGGTACGGCAACCGGGCTTTCGGCGGCACGCATCACACCAAGAAGTTCTACAAGGTGCTTGACAGAGAATTATCAAAACTTAAGGCGGCCCCGCCCGCGCCCGTAAAATATAATTATAAAACGAAATACCGCGGCCAGGAGGACGCCGGAGAAGAGATAAGCGTAACCCCCTGACTAAAGCGTGCCTGAACCCAGGTGCGTTCAAAGTGCGGGCTTAGCCTTAAAAGAAATAAGGACGGACAGATCAGCGCGGAGTAATTGTCATCCTCCGCCCCCGGTTTAGGGGGGCGGGGACGGGGGCGGAGGATGCTAAATACGGGGGCGGGGACTATGAGAGAAAAATATATCTGGGTTGCCGTCGGACTCCTGGCGCTTTTAACGCTGGGACGCGCCTGCTATATGTACGAACAAAAGGCGGCGGCCACCGAGATCGACCGGCAGCCGCCGGTCCGGCCGGAGATAAGCAAGATGGGCCACGCGCAGAAGGCTTTCGACGCGCAGCAGGAAGAGCTGGATAAATGGCGGGCGAAAGTGCGGGAACAGATAGACCAGGGATTCGCCCTCGGAGACAGGGATTTTGACGAGTTCTTCAACGACCGCTACTTCTCAGGGAGCGCGAACCCGTTCGCGGAAATGGACCGCATACACGGCGAGCTGTCCCGGAACTTACGCGACGCGGAAAAAACACTTTTTGAAGGGTACTGGAACACGTGGTTCGAGCGCAGAATGAGGATGCGGCAGTTTCCCGCGGAAGTAAAAAGGACGGCCCGGGACATAACTCTGACCATCCGCATTCCCGGGCTTTCAGCCGGAACCGCGGACGTCAACATAAGCGGGGAGCGGATAAAAATATCGTTCAGCGCGCGGGCGCAGGCAGAGGAAAAAAGAGAGGGGCTGGTGACGAAGACCGAATCTTCGCAAAGCTTTATAAAGATCCTGCCGGTGCCGGAAGACGCCGCGGCGGGTACCGGCAAGGCGGTAATAGACGGCGAACTGGTGAAGATAACATTCGCCAGGAAATAGGGATCAGAAAAAGCCGTTCTCTTTCAGGAATTCACGCGTGATCCCGGCGGACCGGCTTATTGCCGCGTATTTGCCCAGGATGTCGTATTCCACATTAAGAACGGCTCCCGGCCGGATGTTCTTAAAGGCCGTGTTCTCCCAGGTGTGGGGGATCACCGCGGCTTTGAACGAAGCGTCAGAAATATCGTAAACGGTAAGGCTTATCCCATCCAGCGCCACCGACCCTTTTTCCACCATCACGGCGGCGGAAGGCTTTTCCACCTCTATAACGCGGCTATTGGCTTCTTTCTTCACGGCCAAAAGGCGAGCGGTCCCGTCCACGTGGCCGGTTACGAAATGACCGCCGAGCCTGGCCCCCACGGAGAGAGCCCGCTCAAGATTTACGGCCGAGCCCGGCTTGAGCAGGCGCAGCGAGGTCTTTGAAACGGTTTCCGGGCTGACTTCAAAAACGGCCTGCCCGGGCTTAAAGCCGGTAACGGTCAGGCAGGCCCCGTTAACGGCCACGCTTTCGCCCAGGGACAGCTTCCACCCGGCGGGGACCGAAAGCGCCAGACTGCCGCCGGCTAGAGCTTTAATTTTACCGACAGTTTCTATTATCCCTGTAAACATCAGAATTTCAGCTCCAGCATAAGGTCGGGGCCGGCGCGGCCGACGGAGACGATCCCCGCCTTTATCCCGAGTTCGCGCCTGCCCGCGTTCAGCGCGTCGGGCCAGACCATAGAATTCCTGGACTTGGTGCCCCCTATCACGAGCGGGGAGACAAAGCAGATGAACCTGTCCGCCAGGCCGCCGGTTATAAAGGACCCGATTACCCGGCCGCCGCCTTCCACAAGTATATGGCTTACCCCCAGCGCTCCGAGCGCCTTAAGCAGCGCTGGCAGCGAGACGCGCCCTTTTTCCGACGGTAGGACCAGTATCTTAACGTCCCCTGAAAGCTTTTTCATCGCGGTGACGGAAGCCCGGCGGGTGGTCGCGATAATAACCCGTTCGTTGCCTAATATCCTGGCCTTGCGCGGAACCCGGAAAGAGGAGTCAAGAGCGACCACGAAAGGCTGGCGCCTGACTTTTACGCCGCGCACGTTCAGCACGGGGTCGTCGGCCAGGACAGTGCCGATGCCCGCCAGCACGGCGTCGGCCTCGGCCCTGAGCCTGTGCCCCTCCAGCCTGGCCTGCGGCGAGGAGATCCAGCGCGAGCGCCCCGCGGCGTCGGCTATTTTCCCGTCAAGGCTCTGCGCTATCTTCAGAGTGACGTAAGGCAGCCCGGTGCGCATGAATTTGTTGAAAGCGGGGTTGAGCGCCTCGCATTCCTTTTTCAGCAGCCCGGTCCTTACTTTAAGCCCCGCGCGGCGCAGTAATGCCGCCGCTTTCCCGCCGTTGGCCGGGTTAGGGTCAGGGGCGCCTATAAAGACCGAGCGCAGCCCCGCCTTGATAACGGCTTCAGTGCAGGGCGGGGTTTTACCGAAGGCGGAGCAGGGCTCAAGCGTTACGTACAGCGAAGCGCCCCGCGCGCCGCCGCGGCAGACTTTAAGGGCGTTTATCTCGGCGTGAGGCCCGCCGTAATTAAGGTGCGCGCCTTCCCCTATTATCCTGCCTCTTTTTACGATCACGGCGCCGACCATCGGGTTCGGATGCGCGCCATAACGGCCGCGCGCCGCCAGCTCTATGGCGCGGGACATATAAAGGTTATCTTTGGCCTCGATGGATGTCATACGGGCGGAAAGCCGCGCGCCGCCCGCGCAAAAAAGAAAGCGCGGGAACGCGCGGCTTAAGGCTACAGGTTCTTAAAAAGATTAGCCATTTCTATCGCCGAGACTGCGGCTTCAGCGCCCTTGTTGCCGTGCTTTACCCCGGCGCGTTCTATCGCCTGCTCCAGGGTGTCGGCCGTGATAACGCCGAAAGACACCGGGACCTTATGCTTCATGGAGACGGCGGCTATCCCTTTGGCCGTTTCCTGGGCGACGAAATCGAAGTGGGGGGTTTCGCCTTTGATCACCGCGCCCAGGCAGATAATGGCGCTATACCCGCCGGAAGCCAGTTTTTCGCAGACGAGGGGTATCTCATAAGCGCCTGGGGTCTTCACCACGGTAATATCGCCGTCGGCCGTCCCGTGGCGCTTAAGCGAGTCCACCGCCCCTTCCAGCAGCCGGCCGGTGATAAAGTCGTTGAACCGCGAGACCACTATTGCGAACTTAAGTTTTCCGGCCGTCAGGCCGCCTTCGATAGTTTTCATGTTCTCCTCCGTAATTTTTCCCGGTCCGGCGCCGCGGCCGTAGTTTCACATCCCTATCAAATGCCCCATCTTCTCTTTCTTTGTCTTTAAGTAACGGGCATTGTGCTTATTTGGATCTATGAGCAGCGGAACGCGCTCGGTTATCTCCAGGCAGTACCCCGCTAGGCCCGCCAGCTTGCGCGGATTGTTAGTGATCAGCCTCATCCGGCGCACGCCCAGGTCGCACAGTATCTGCGCCCCTATGCCGTAATCGCGCAGGTCGGCCGCGAAGCCGAGCGCCTCGTTGGCGGTAACCGTGTCGTAGCCATTATCCTGCAGGCCGTAAGCCTTGATCTTGTTGGCGAGCCCTATACCCCGGCCCTCCTGCCTCATATAAAGGATGACCCCCGAGCCCTCGCGGGCGATAAGCCGCATCGCGGCGTGCAGCTGGGGCCCGCAGTCGCAGCGGCGGGAGCCGAAGACGTCGCCGGTGAGACATTCGGAATGCACACGCACCAGCGCGGGGTCTCCCGGGGAGCCGAGGGTAAGGACCAGGTGCTCAAGCCCGGTCAGCCGCTCCTTATAGACCGCGATATCGAAAGTCCCGAACTCGGTGGGAAGGGTGGAGACGGCCGCTTTGTCGACAAGGCTCTCGTTCCTGCGCCGGTAGGCTATCAGGTCCGCGATGGTGCCCAGCTTAAGTCCGTGGCGGGCAGCGAAGCGGGCAAGTTCGGGGAGGCGCGCCATGGTCCCGTCCGGGTTCATGATCTCGCAGATCACGCCGGCCCCTGAAAGCCCGGCAAGTCTGACGAGGTCGGTGCAGGCCTCGGTATGTCCCGCGCGCGCCAGCACGCCGCCCTGGCGGGCCTTAAGGGGGAAAATGTGGCCCGGGCGCGTCAGGTCGGAGGCCGCGGAAGAAGACGATGAAAGCACTTTAATGGTGCGGGCCCTGTCCGCGGCCGAGATGCCGGTGGTCACCCCTTTAGAGGCGTCCACGGAAATAAGCCAGTTCGTTTTGTAAGGGTCCGTGTTTTCCCTCTCCATCTGGAACAGGTTAAGCGCGGCGGCCCGTTCCTGCTCCAGCGGGGCGCAGATAAGCCCGCGGCCGAATTTGGCCATAAAATTGATCTTGGCCGGGGTGGCGAACTTCCCCGCCATTACAAGGTCGCCCTCGTTCTCGCGCCCTTCGTCGTCAGTAAGCACTACAAGCCGGCCGAGCCTGATATCCCTGATAATTTCCTCGACCGGGGAGAACCTGATGTTTTTTTTCATAAAAAAACCCTGAAGAAAGGTCTTCAGGGCGTAAAAGCGGTCAACAAGCGGTCCGCGAACGGGGATCAGGGCCGGCACCTTGCAGTTTGCCGTTATGATCGCCGACTATAGACCTCTGCCAACCGCGCTTCGGTCCTTCTTTCATCCGGACTTTACCGTCGACCCTGGAATTTCGCCAGGTCTGCCCTCGCAGGCTTGGCCGCTTGGGACGCTCAGCGTCTTATACGGCACAGCCAAAGGCTTGCGGGTTATACCGCCGGTGGGGAATTTCGCCCCGCCCTGAAGAACTCTGGATTTATTATACCAATTAGGCGGCCGCCGGCGCATGTTCGATTAGAAACAATTCCCGGCGCCTTTAGAGCCCGCCAGCGCCCACTGCCCGACCGCCGTGCCCGTAGAAACGCAAAGGTCCATTATGCTGGAATTGAAGACGACAGCCCCCGCGACCACCGGGGAGAGGGCCTGCATTTGCGCGCTGGTCATAGAGCGCGGCTGCCAGTAGCCTTCGGCCGTGAAGGTGGACTTGTTCACTCCCGAACCGAACTGCGCGCTGCCGTTCACGTCCAGCCTGGCCTGGGGGAACGCCGCGCCTATCCCCACGGTCCCGTCGTTCCTGACCACAAGGGTAGAGCCTAGCACGGCCATAGCCGTCTGCGTCCCGGTCAGCCCGGTACCGGTTACCGTAAGGGAAGACCTGAACACTCCGGGGCCGTTCACGTCCAGCAGTGACTGGGGGGCGCCGGTCCCTACCCCGGTGTAGCCGGTCTGCGTGCTTACATAGAGCGCGGCCGCGGCCCGGGATGCGCCGACCAGAAAACTGGAGGCGACGTGCATCCTTTCCTGGGGCGTACCGGTGCTTATTCCCACAGAGCCCGTGCCTGTGGAAACGAATAAGACCGAGGTCGAGCCTTCGGCCGCTACCGACATGTTGGTGATAACGCGGAACCGGGAGGCGGGGAGAAAGTTAAGAGTATCGCTCACGCTGCCCATGATGAACGTCCCGTCGGGCTTTATCCTGAAGGCCTCGGAACCGTTATCAAGCGTACTGGCGCCGGCGTGGTATATAAGGTCCCTGCTGTTAGCCTTTGTCCCGAGAACTCCTTTGAACTGGTTCGCTCCTATGGGGTCGTCCCACCTGATATACGAATCGGTCGGAAAATCGGGCATAAAGTAGAGAACGGACGGGCCGCCGTTCTGGTCCAGGCGGATAGTACCGTGCACATGCAGTTCCGCGGTCGGGGCTATCGGGTTCGGGCCCACGGCCAGCCGGGCGGTAGCGTAAATGACCGTCGAGAACACTACGCCGTCATAAGCCGCGCCGGAAACCGCGGTGATGGAGCCTACGGCGATCACCTGCGGCAGCGAAGAGGCGGAAAGGCTGGTGATCCCGGAACCGTTGCCGAAAAAACCGCCCTGCGCGGTTATGGAGGAAACGGCGTTTATCCCGCCGTTAACTGTCAGCTCGCTGGTCTGGGTAGTAGTACCTATAGAAACCATTCCGGCCGCGGTGCTTATGTAAAGGATAGGGTTCACAGCGGAGGTGCTGACCAGCATATTGGACGCCACATGGAATTTCTCCAGAGGGCTGTTAGTGCCGATCCCGAACCTCCAGTTAGCGTTGTCGTCGGACTTGATCCTGAAAACCTCGCTCCCTCCCGTAGAGGGGTCAGTGCCCATCGAACGGTATACCAGGTCGCGGCTCAGCAGAGGATAGCCCAGCACGCCCTGGTTAGGGCCGTTGGTCACAAGGGAGGAATCGCCCCAGCTGATATAGCTGTAACCGGCGAACGAATTAACCCGCATCTCGGCGGAACCGCCGGAATTGGAAACTAGGACTTTGCCGTTCACTTCCAGCGGGGCGGAGGGATCAGAGACCTGCACTCCCACGTTCCCCGCCGTGGTGACAGCCAGGGTATAGGCGTTCACGGCCGGCGCGCTGGCCACCGTCAGCGCGTACGGCTGCGAACCGTACGAGGCCACCGTAAGGCTGGAACCGGAGATCACCAGGTTGCCGGTCACCGTGTCGCCCGCCTTAAGAACGCGGGAGGAGTCGGTTCCGGACACATTTGTGAGCATCGCTCCGTTCCCCTTAAAATATGGGGCGTCCACGTAACCGTCATTTACCTTTATGCTGGAACTGGTTTCAACGCTGTACTGGCCGAAAGCCCAGAAGGTTCCGCTCGCCGCGGTCACGTTATAAAAGTTCCCGCCCGCGGACGCGTTGACGGAAGGGGCGAACAGGCCTCCCTGCGCGGTTATGCTGGACGACGCGATGATGCCGCCTCCCACCGTAAGGCGGGCCTGGTAGGAGGAACTGCCCACCGCCGTATTCCCGTTCAGCACGGAAAAAGTTGTCCCGGCCACGGAAAAAGCGGAGCCCGTTACGGTAAGCGTGGAATTTTGCAGCGTAAGAGGACCGGTCATACTGTCGCCGGCTTTCAGTACTTTGGTGGAGTCCAGCGAGACCACGCTGGTAAGGCCGCTCCCGTCGCCATAATACTTCGCGCCGGGGGAAAGGTAGATATGGGTGCTCACGCGGATGCCGCCGTAAACCGCCGCGGAGGCGGACGAGATCTCCACGTTATCAAGCAGCTTCAGCTTCGGGGTACCCAGGCCCAGCCCGGAGGTGACCGTAACGCTGGAAGCGGCCATCGTAAGCTGCCCCGTCATAGTATCCCCGGCTTTGCGGACTATCCCGCCGAGCGTACTGCCGTCGCCGTAAAATGAACCTCCGTAAACCTGCCCGTTCCCGTTAACCAGGAAGAGCTGCGAATAGCCGGATAAGGCGGTGCCGGTAGTGACCAGCAGCAGGTCGCCGGTGTCTCCGGCCGCGGACGAAATATGCAGGCGCGCGAGGGGGGAGGTGATGTTCTCTCCTATCCCGATATTCCCGGGGTTTATAGTGAACAGATTCGGCCCGGATACGTCCCACATCGTAAGCGCGGCCGCTTTTATCTGCACCGAACCGTCGGGGAATTTAAACCCCCCGGTGGAGCTTTCCACGATGCCGGCCACGGCCAGCTTCTGGCCGGGAGAGATGCTGCCGACCGAGATCCCGCCCTGCACGAACAGGTTGGTCGAGATCGTTATGGCGCCGTTAGTGGTCTGCGCAAGCGCGCCTATGGTGTCCGCCGAGAAGACGGTGGTAGCGGCGGAGCTGGTGGAGGCGTAAAGCGAATTAAAAGCGTAAGGCGAGGCCTGCAGCCTTACGCGCGGGGACATCGCCTCGTACACTCCGGAGCAGTCGCCGTTGGCGTCCAGCTGTATCTCAAGCCAGAGGCCGCTGTAGTCGGTGAACAGCGAAACCGGGATACCGCCGGAAGTAGCGGAGCCTATCTCTACGTCATAACGCCCTTTGTTCACCGGCACGTCGCAGCGGCTCTCGGCGAAAAGCGGCGCCCCGCCGGTGGCCGCGTTGTAAAGAACGAATTTAATGTCCTGCGGGGTTTCCACCGGCATATTGGTAAGTTTGCTCAGAAGGAAACCCTGGTAATTAATGGTAGGCGTTATGGCCGCGTGCGCCGCAGAGCAAAAGAACGAAAGGGGGAGGGCTAAAGAGAGAAACGCGAAGGACCGGAAGAAAGTGTTTTTCCGGCGCGGGCTGCCGGCCTCTTTATCGCTATTGGAAATTCTCATAATGATCTCTCCTCAGCCTACCTGATCACCGCCACTGTGCCGTTATAGACCGTCCCGTCTGACTCGATCTGGTAGATATACACTCCGCCCGGTACGATCTGGCCTCCCGCCTTCGCGTCCCAAAGCAGGGAGTTGCCTACCGGTCCGGACTTCATCGTGGCCACAAGGGCGCCGCGAAGATCGAAAATTTTACCCTTAACGTTCTTCCCCTGCGGGTTGTCGAAAACAAACACCATAGTATCATTTTTGCCGTCGCCGTTAGGAGTGATAAGCCGGTTGGTACGCACGGCCCTGTCGGCGGCAAAAGCGCCGCTCCGGTCCGTAGTCCGCAACTGATAGCGCCCGAGCAGGCTGGTCTCAAGACTGACGCTGCGGTCGGCCGGGTCCACCGCGCCGTACATCTGCAGCCAGCGCGACCCGTTATAGAAATACATACTGAGCGCCTTGACGTCGCTTTCGGCGGAGGGCACTATGGCGCCCCCGGATTTAGCGTAATACAGCTTCAGCGTGCCGTTCTTTGCGAGCTTGAAGGAAGGATCGGCCACGAGCCCGCCGCGGTAGGCGGAGAACTCGACCGATTTAACCACCCTGCCGGCCAGGTCCTCCTGGTGGGTAGAGGTCTCTATAGTGTAGGCTTCCATAGGGTCGGCCGAGGCGGAGAAAAAAGCGCCGGCGCCGGCCTCGGAAACCTCGAAGATGCTCTGGTTATCGGGCGCCAGGAAGTATACGCCGCCGCCTTCGCTGGCGCGCGCGTAGGAGGGGAGAGAGGGCCCGGCCTGGTTGACCGCGCGGGCGTAATAATAGAACGAATCGGTTTGCGCGATTATATCGGTCCAGGTCAGGGTATCCGAGGAAGTTTCTCCGACGTAGGACCAGTCGGCGGCGGCCGGGGCGGTAGCCCTGTAGACCTCGTACTTTTTTATCTCGTAAGGATAGGCGGGACTGAAGCGGTCGCTGAAAGGGATGCGGCTCTGGAAGCCGGCGGGAGGGATCCAGGACATGGTCACGGAGTTGCCTGAGCGGGTGATCTTGAAGTTCATCGGGGCAAGGGGGACCAGCGCGAAAGAGGCTACCGGGTTGGAAAGTTCGGAAAACAGGGCGTGGCTGTTAATGGTCTCGAGCGCGAAATAGTAGGTGGTCCCGGGGCTGAACGTTTCGACTATCTTGCTTTCCGCCGAGCCTGCCGCGAGCGGCGTCCAGTTCTGCGCGAAGGACGAGGCCGCGAGGAACCCGCCGTCCGTGCTGATGTACCCCGAGGTGGTGTAGCGCAGGATATAGCGGTCCGCCGGCCCGGCCTGGCGGCTGATATCGGCGGAAGGCGCCGTCCAGGTCACGTGTATGCCGGTGCTTGAAACAATGGCCACCGCCAGGTCCGAGACCGAGGCGGGGAACGGCGAGAACGAAAGTTTGCCGCTGCGCTGCGAGAAGGCGCCGGACTCCTGCGTTGAAACGGCCACCTCCTGC
>JAJZVJ010000021.1 GCA_021845705.1 bacterium | reverse complement strand
CGACGGCCGCTGGGTGAACGGGACCATGGCCGCGGTGCAGGATATTATGAAAGGCCCGGCGGGGCAGCCGGACGTTATACATGTGCGCCTGGCCGACGGTTCGGTGGAGCCCGTGGAGCCGCACGCCTGGGAACTTTTCCATTTTACGCTGGACAAGGAGGCGGGTAAGATAAAGACAGAAACCGCGGGCACCTTTACTCAATACCCTCTTAAGCTGGCCTGGGGCATTACCATCCATAAAAGCCAGGGCAAGACCTTCGAACGGGCCATAATAGACCTGGGCCGCCGCGCGTTCGCCGCCGGACAGACCTATGTGGCGCTCAGCCGCTGCACCGGGCTGGAGGGGCTGTCGCTCGCGCGGGCGGTGCGGGCCTCCGACGTGATGACGGACTGGCGCATAGTGCGCTACGTGACCGGCCACCAGTACAGGACCAGCGAGCAGGCCATGCCGCTCGAAGAAAAGATAAAGCTGATAGAGCGGGCTATCAAAGACGGCAGCTGCCTGGAGATCATCTATCTTAAAGCCGCCGACGAGAAAAGCCGCCGCACCGTTAAACCGCTGTCGGTGGGCGACTGCAGGTATAATACCAGTACCTTCAAGGGCCTGCAGGCGCATTGCCTTAAAAGAGGGGAGAAACGGGTTTTCCGGGTGGACAGGATACTTGAACTTAAAGCGGTGCCGCAGCAATGAAGAAGACAATAATAGCCGCGCTCTTTATTCTCTGCCGGGTCACGGCCTCGGCCGGTACGGTGCTTTTTGTGGGGGATTCCCATTCGGTCGGTCCTTTCGGCTGGAAGCTGGACGAGCTGCTGCGGGCGGCCGGGCAGGGAACGGCTACCTACGCCTCCTGCGGCTCCATAGCTCAGTGGTGGGCGACCGGCAAACCCACGCCCTGCGGCTATTTCTTCAGGGACCTGGCCGGTAAAACCGGAAAAGGCCAGAAAGGCCCCACGCCTATATTCACCGAACTGCTGGGTAAAGTGAAGCCGGATACGGTAATTGTGGAGATGGGCGCTAATTACGCTAACCTTCCCTCCGACGATTTCGCCGTTAAAGACATGCGGGCCATGGCCGAAGAGATCAGGGCTTCAGGCGCGGCCTGCTTCTGGGTGACCAAGCCGGATTCCCGCAAAGGGCACGACGGCATACCGCGTATTTTAGAGCTTACCTATAAGGCCGTTTCCGGCAGCTGCAAGGTTTTCGACAGCACTAAAGTTACCAAGTACCCCGGGACCGGCGGGGACGGCGTCCATTACTGGTTCACGGAAGGCCTGCCCATAGCCAACGCCTGGGCAAGTTCCGTTTTTGAGTGGTTAAAACTGCCGATAGAAGGGGGGAAAGGCGGCAGGGACTGACAACAGCAGCGCTTAGGCCGCCTGGAATAATATGAAAGCTATTTTTAAGAAAGGGACCGTTATAATGGAGGAGGGAAGCCGCGGCAGCGAGGCTTACATCATCTCCAAAGGCAAGGTGCAGGTTTTCCGCACCAAGAACGGCGTGAAGGTCCCGCTGGCGGTGCTGGGCCAAAACCAGATATTCGGCGAGATGGGAATGATAGACGAAAGGCCCCGGTCCGCCAGCGTCGAGGCCCTGGAGGATACCGAGGCGGTGGTGGTGGGGCCGGACGATTTTGCGGCTTTGTCGGGTTCGGACCCGGAGCTGTTCATGTTCATCCTTAAGACCATTTTTGAGCGGCTCCGGAACGTAAACCAGCGGGTCACGGACCTGAGCCTGGCCCTGCCGGAAGGAAACTATGTGGAGGGTAAGGTCTTTATTTCCGGCCTTACACCCGAGGCGTCCGGGACGCTGGGGGCGGAAGAACTGGAAATAAGGGAATTCCCTTTCAAGGTCGGCCGAAAGACGGCGAATTTTATGCTGGACGCTTTTTCACATAATGACCTGTATATCCAGGACAAGGAGCCGTTCAGCGTTTCAAGGAACCACTTCGCGATAGAATGCAGGATGGCCAGGTTCTTCGTTGTGGACAGGGGCAGCGCTTCCGGGACCGTGGTCAACGGCGTCCGGCTGGGCGCGGCTCAGGGTAAAAGCGAACTGGAACTTAATAACGGGGAGAACACCGTTCTGGCGGGCCCGGAAGGCTCCAGGTATAAATTCAGAATAGAATTAAGGTGAGGCGCGGCTCAGACCGGGCCGCTCTTAACCCTGTTACAGTGCTTAAATTTTGCCTTTGAAGTTCAGCAGCACCACTATCATAAAAAGTATCCCGAGTATGCCGCCCCATAGCAATATGTTGCCGGTCAGGCGGCCTATTTTCCGGGCCTTTGCACCCGGCTCCGCGGCGGCTCCGCCCGCGGCTGCCGCGGGCCTGAATTTGCGCCGCAGCATGATCCCCACCGCGACCGGCACTAAAGGCAGGGCCAGCAGCAGGATGGTTTCAAGGATATAGTTAAGATCGGTCATGGCGCGGGGACCTCTTTGCCGTCCTGGTAGCAGGCCTTCTTGCCGGCTACATAGCCCGGGGTGGTTGCTTCCTGGGTGCCCATAAGGCGGGCTACCACTGGGAAGCGTCCCGGAACCAGGCCGAAAGTCCGGTAACCGCAGACTATAGCGCCTTTAACGCCCAGGCTGGTGTCTCTAGCCAGGTCCGCGTTCCAGCCTTTTTCCCATTGCTGTTTTGCCTGGTCGGCCGGCACGCCGTCGGCCCTGTCCTGGAAATAAGGGAGGCTGAAATAGAGCAGCCTGCGCGCCACTATGGATAGCCCTACGGCCGGGTTAAGCGAGGGTCCCCCTATCGAGGCCGTGTTGCAGCCGGAATACTGGATGACGCCGCCTTTGGCCATTTTGCCTTTCAGCAGCGCGGCCGTGGATTCCGCGTCGTATACATTCGGCCCTACCGTCTGCATGCCCGGGGAGCCGTGGCCGTAAAGTATTATTTTACTTACCGAGCCGTCAGGGAGCTGGCGTATGGCGGCCTCGGCTTTCTTTCCGTCCCGGAACGTCTGCGTCTGCCCGTTGGCGGTAACGGTATAGCCGTAGGCGTCGGAGGTCCAGGAAGCGGACTTATTATCCTTGGGCGGCAGGCCGCTGCCAGTAAGGGGGGAAGGGGGCGCGGATTTTAATGCGGCGGCGGCCGGGGCGTTACGGGTGTTCAAAATGCCGGAAACGTTCCCGCTCACCCGCTTTGAGACGGGACCCGTGATACCGCCCGCCATTGAGTTGGCCACGGCTTTAGGGATCTCGTATTTGCCCTGGAGATGAACGGGGTCGCTTATGTCCCCTTTTGCGTTGGAACCGTCGAAAAATTTGGAGACGCTGTTCCCGGTCTGTTGTGAAAGTGACCCTGAAACCTTCTGCACGGTGTCGGTTAGAGCGGCCTTAGGGATCTCGTGGTTGCCGGAAGCGGTTTCGGCCTGGCGCCGCAGCCCGGAAGCGGCCTTGTAGCCGCTCAGGTCGCTTATGGCCTGCCGGGTCAGGTATGGGGAGAGGGCTGCCTGGTCGGAATCGCGCAGGCCGTCCGAAGCGGCCTTGTCCAGCATCGCGCGGGTGACCCGGAGCTTTTTCTCCATTGCGGCCGCCCTGGCGTCGCCAAGCCAGATGCGCACAATGTTTACATCCTCTTCCCTGGTCTGGGCGGCGTAGTCGCGCAATTTCCCGCTGTCCCACCTGGCCATGACGGAGGCGTAGTAGCCTCTTATTTCCTCCTGCCTCCCGGCGGCCGGATCCTTGGCGTTGCGCAGTTCGGTTCCCTGCGCCTCGGGGGAAAGGGCGGCCCAGGTGTCTTCGGCGTAGACCCCTCCCTCCTGGAAATATTTGAACTGGGCGGCGTAGTCCTTATCTTTCCACTGCACTGGTTCCAGGGCAAAAGCGCAGCTCCCGGCCAGGGCCAGCAGGAGAACGGCGGGGAATAAACGCATGGGTCTCATAGTAGTCCGGTATCCGCACTTATAGTTTACACCATGTAATTCAATTGTCAAGCCTGCTCCGCGTGATGTGTAGTGTGATGTGCGCATTGCTTAACAATTGTCAACAAATATTAACAATACTGTTGAGATGGTGCCGCGGGTGTCGCGGACGTATTACGAAGGCGAACACGCGGGAGCGGCCGCCACCTGTCTTTTGTGTTTCATTGTAATAGGAATCTTACGCCAGGATCTTAGTTACTGCGGTTACAAAAGCTACCGCGTTAAGAGGCTTTTCAAAATAACCGGCCAAAGGCGGAACCTGTTTCAGATTGATTTCAGTGCCCGAGCCAGTTACAAGTATGCACCTGGCGCAGCCTTGTTTTCTTTCAAAGATCGTTATCAGATCGGTGCCCACCCCATCCGGGAACATCAGGTCTGTTACCAGCAGATCGTAACTGTTTGAGTTTATGAGTGCGCGGGCTTCGGTGAAACTGGAAGCGAGGGAAACAGCGTACCCCGTGCCGGCCAGTATGCGCGTATAGAGACCGAGTAAAACAGGATCGTCGTCGGCGACAAGTATTTGTTTCGGCATAGCCCCCCACTTAAAATGCCCGCAGGACCGGTTATTATTTTCCCGGTAACTTCATAACTGAAGACGCATGTGTTTTAAGAAGCGTGTGCAGGAGGGTAGAAAGCGCCTGCGGTTCTACCGGCTTTTCCATAAAGCCCTTTATATTCGGTTCCAGTTTTATCATTTCCAGCGTGGAGCGGTCCATGTAGCGGCCTGTTACCATCACTATGGGAATATCGGAGGTATCATCCCCCTGCAGTTCGCGCATAACCTCGAAACCGCCGGGCTTTGGCAGCATCAGGTCGAGAAGTATCAATGCCGGGCGCAGGAGCCTTGCGGTTTTGATGGCCGCTTCCCCGTTGGTGGCTTTTACGGTTTTAAAGCCTTCTTTGCGTGCTATAAAGTCAAACAGTTCCATCACCGAGTCATCATCATCGACTATCAGTATCAGCTTTTCCTTCGGATCGCCAGGACCTGTGTTTTCCATTTACTTTCCGGCTCTTAAAGCGGGGAGCAGGTCCGGATATCCGGTTTTGTGCGCCTTCCTTCCCGGCGGTTCTTCTTTTTTTGTCATTTCGATAATATCCTGCACGGTAAGTCCCACCAGCCAGAGGTTCGTCGCTTCACACAAGGTTTTATGAAGATTGAGTGATAGCCGGCCGTGCCGGGCTTTCGGAGCGCCGTTAAAATCGCTTATGAATGATTCCATCAAACCCCATACACTTATGTCGTCCGGATGTTTTTTAAGGCGATAGCCCCGGCCGCATGATTCCACAAAGCCGGCGTGGACAAGGGCGCGCAGAACCTTGGCGCAGTAATCAGCTGAGAGGTTCTGGAATCCTGATATCTTTTCCACAGGGCTCCACCGGCCGGCGTTGTTTTCTCCGAGGTAATACAGACAGGCCAGGCCGTAAGCCAGCGCTTTATTCGTCTTCATAGCTCTGAATACCGGGAACACGCCGGGGGGGAATATCCGCGGCGTTCCCGCTTCAGCCCTCCACCCACCAGCGCGCCGACTCAAGGCCGGCGGCGAATTCCGGGTTTCTCTTCTCCAGCTCGGCCTGAAAAACCGGCCGGGCTATAGCATCATGAAGCGGGTGCTCGTACAGATCCAGAATATGATCCTGGACCGGAGCGAAGTCCGCGTCTAAAATTATTTCAACCAGCGGTCTTGTAAGGGAGCCTTTGCGGACCCTTATCACGCGGGCTATTTCGCCGCTTGAAAGCGCCACTAAAGAGGCGGGGGGATAAATAGAAAGGGCGTGTATAAGGGCCTTTAATATCTTTCTGCCGAATTCCGGGCCGGTTTTCTGTTCCATGAACTGTTTGACCACTTCATGCGGATGCAGGGCTTCGCGCCAGTTTCTTGGGTGCGTCATGGCCTCATAAACATCGGCTATCCCTATGATCTGCGCCAGTATATCTATATCTTTGCCTGAAAGCCCGAATGGATAGCCGTTGGCGCCGACGCGCTCATGCGCCTGGCGGACTATCTTTTTAATTCTTTCTTTCAGAAGCGCGTCAAGGCCGGGTATGTTATCGAGTTTGGCCGCGCCCGCCTCCGCATGAAGCGCCACCTGCGAGAATTCAGCATCGGTTAAATACTCTTTCTTTGAGGAAAGTTCCTGGAATCCCGTCATCCCCCAGTCGTGGGCCATGGCGCAGAAGGAAAGCAGGCGCGTATCTTCCAGCGGGAGAGCAAGGTCGAGCGCGATGGCCTGGCTGAGAATAACGACATTGGCGGTGTGGGCGTAAAGATAATTATCCGCGGTGGAGAAAGCCGCATAGTTAAGGAGCACGGGGTTTGTCTTAAGGGTCTCAAGGGTTAAATCGCAAAGGCCGGTTACTTTCCCGTATGTTCCGCCGGCCGGCCGGTCCGCCTGGGTTATAAATTTCCGGGCCGCTGCAAGAAGACGGCCGTAAATTTCCCTGGCCTCCGGGTCAAGCTGGCCGAACGGTCTTAAAGGGGGATCCGCTTTCTTTTTACGTGATTCTTTTTTAGGTTGCGGCAGGGGCGCGGCCGGCAGTTCCAGAGCTGCCGGCGTTTCTATAGGCGGAGCAGCTTTAACTATCTGCTCAGCAGGCTGCTGCGGCGCCGGTAAGGGGACTACAGACTCTGCAGGAATGTGTGTGTGTGTGGGGGGGGGGGGGGGACGGCACATGCGCTGTAAACAACAGGAGACGCTTTCCTGGGAGCGTAACGTGCTTTCTCCAGGGCCTTCAAAAAAGCGGAGAAGACAGAGGACGGCATACTGTTTGAGTAGTTTTTCTCGATCTCTACCAGGTTCGCATACCGGGGGCTCTGCTCGCCGAAAGAATGTTTAATGAACCGCAGGACATTCTGTTTCCAGAACGCGTAACCGGGATGGCGAGGAGAGTACCTGTACCAGCTATAGCGGCATCGGTTAAAGTCTTTCTTTAAAGCCGCGGCCTCTTCAATGAGCTCATTAAGATCTTCGTCCATTTTATCTACAGGCAATACGGGAGTGTTTCCGCTGCCCAAACCTCCGTCTTCTGGTATGATACAAAAATTCTTCGCCAGTTTCCCGGCTTCGGAGAGCCATTTTTCAAAGTGGCCATATAAAGTCAGAAGCGTCATCCCGCCAGGAAGATTGTCCGGACGGGATAAATTATCCGTTCTAAAAGATTTAAGCAGTTTTCTGCCTTCCGCGATGAGCTTGCCGGCGCGGGCGGCGGCTTCGCCGGACTTTTGAAAAGAACCGGTGGCTGCTTCAACAAGAGTGTCCAGAAGGGAGAGATACATGGTGAAGAAGCGGATTATCTCCCGATCCTTTTCGAGATTATAATCCCTGATTTCACGGAAAGTCGTTTCGACCAGTTCCAGGAGCCGCTGTATATCGTGGATAAGCTGGACGTGTTTTGACCGGCAGCCTTTATCGCGGGCTTTCTGCTGTATATCGGCCAGCCGCGTTTTTATCTTATTGATTTTGTGTCTGCCGGGTATACCGTCGGTCAGGCAGCAGAAAATGAGACCCCTTAATTCTTTCAGGGCTTCTGCGGCCGCATAAAGGCCAGGGTTATTTAACCGAAACAATAACGTGTGTATCATCCGATTGTAGTCCGGAGATTTATAGCAGTGGCCAACAAGGCGCGGGGTAAGGGGCCATATTAAAGGGCCATTCGCAAAAGATAGGCGTCCCAGAATTCCCTGGGTGTGACCACAACTGTCTTCATATGGCGGGGTGGGAAGTGGGATTTGTTGCCAGTTATTAAAAATTCCGCTTTCGCGGCTTCTGCACACTCCAGGAAACGGTTATCAGAGGAATCGTCCTTACAAAGATTCAGGGTCTTCCTTGGAGAAACCAGTTTGGACCGGGACTTCAACAGGGCAAGAAAGCTCCCGATCTTTCGGGGCTCAAAACCGAATCTCGGCCGACGCAACACCTTGTCCATCTCGGCCAGGGTAGAAGTTGAAAGGGCAGCATGGATTTTACCCTGCAGGGCCAGGTCTAAGATCGTCGCCGGAAGACTATCCGCAGCCAGAAGGCCGGATACAATAACATTCGTGTCCAAGACTACGCGGATCACAAATGAGCACGCCTGGCCGTGCGGATCTCGCGTGAGATCTCTTTCGAAGATATTTTATCCAGACCTTTAGCTTTCGCTTCGAGCTGGAGCTCGACGACGACAGAGGCCCGCTTTTGCCTGAGGATAGTTGTCAGGTAATCCGAAATACTCATCAAGACGGCTTTCGGCCGGCCGCGGGAGCTGACAAGATACCTGAGCCGGCTTCGGTCGAGGCTATTAACAAGACCTGACAGCCGATGTCGCGCCTGGTCTAAACCGATAATCTGGGTGGTCATTTATATTCCTCCAACCTATATATTAGTATACAGGTTGGAGGGGTGGTAGTCAAGGGCTGTGTGCTGAATTGTTTTAATACTCAGGGGACGGGCTGGCGAAGGGCCAGGACTATCACCAGGCTGCCGATGCGGGCCTGATCGGTTTACTGCGGGGTTTCAGGCTTGAGCGCGGCGGAATATATAGCCTTAACGCAATCAGCGTAAGGCTTGCGTTTTTCGGGAGTGAAATCCTTATAGACCAGTTCAACGGCCCTGCCGGCGCCGAACATGGCGTGGTCTATGGGGAAAAGGCCCTCGCAGCCGGGCGGCAGGAATTCTTTCTT
The DNA here is from genome assembly GCA_021845705.1 of bacterium. GTDB lineage: Bacteria > Elusimicrobiota > Elusimicrobia > Elusimicrobiales > UBA9959 > UBA9959. The sequence goes on along the minus strand of JAJZVJ010000021.1, from coordinate 4,524 downwards.
TACTTCCATGCGCAGGCCCCAGCCGGCCAGCAGGGCCAGGCAGTAGACCCATTTCTGGGTGGCCTGGTTGTAGATCTTCAGCACCGGCCCGGGGTTTTTGGCGGTATTAGGCTTCATCTCCCAGGTCTGGCCGGGCAGGTCGCCGGCCGCGGCCATAAGTTCAGCCCAGAATTCCAGGAAAGCGGCGCCTGACCTGGGGTAGCGCGCCGCTATGTGCTGTACGAACTTGTCGAACTCGGCGCGGATAAGCGCCGGGTCGGTCTTTATGGTCTTAGCTTTTGCGCGGTTCTCTTCTTCTATCTTAAGGCGGGTTATAAGGTCGCGCAGCGCGGCCGCTTCGGCTTCGTTGGCCGGGGCCAGGTACTGCGCGCGGAAAGTGATGCGGTCCCCTGCCAGGGGCTGGACGGTAACATTGTCGCCGGCGGCTTTAACCACCACGCCCAGCGCTTTATTTATAGTATTGCGCACGGGCGCGTAAATTTCAAAAGTCCTGGTTTCTTCCATATAGCTGTCCTTTAGCAAGCGCAGGTCACGGACCCGCTTTACTAAATTATAGCCGTAGGGGTAGTATTAAAGCAACTTCGAACGGCGGTCCCGGTCCGCGGGAACTCCGGGACTTCATCCGGCCATTCCCTTTTTTTCAGCAGCCGCCCAGCACGCGCTTGGCCTTTTGAATGATAGGGCCGGAGGGTTTGCTTTTCTCTATTAAGACAGGAAGTTCTTTGCTGGCTTTTTCACGGAAGCGGTAGGTGTTCTCCCGTTCGAATTTTGACGCGGTTTTCGGGGGTTTGAAGTTCAATATCTGGTCGCGGAATTCCTTCAAGCCGCCCTGCAGTATCTTCACGCGCCTGAAGCCCAGCTTTTCCGCGATTATGGCCATCTTTCTCTCGGTCAGCTCGTCCTCCGCGGCGAAGACATTTATCTTTCCGCGCACCAGCAGCTCCTTTGAGGGGGCTTTCTCGAACAAGTTGTCGAGAGTGAACGGCGTCGATTCCGGCAGATTCATCTTTTTTCGCTCCGCTTCCGGCCGGAAGTCCAGGATCTGCAGTTTTCCTTCCCGGTCGTTAAGCAGGCGGTAGGCGAACTCGTCGGGCGTCATTGCCTGCAGCTCATAGGCCTGCGCGAACCCCGGGGCGTTGACGGCTTTAACGAGCGAGTCTTTTCTCCCGGTGAACACAAAAGACGAGGCCGCCAGCAGGATCCCGGCCGAAGCGAGCCCGATATGGTAGGGCGTAAAAAGTATCGTCTTTTTTTTGACCCCGTTCACCTTGTTCTCCACTATGGAGGCGAACCAGAACGCGCCCAGCGCGGCCGCGGTCAGCAGAAAAGCGAAGAGGCTCTGCGAGATCCCCAGCGTCTCGAATATCCGCGGGTTTCCCCAGTTGGCCGCCTTATAGAAGCCTTCGGCCATGGGATAGCTTTCTCCCCACAGCAGCACCCCGGCAAGCGAGCCGGCTATGAATACCATGGCGTCGAGCTTCCCGATGGCCGCGGCGCAGAGACTGGTGCCCGGGCAGAAACCTCCGATCACGAACCCGAGGCCCATTATGAGGCCGCCGGCGATGGCGGACCAGAGAAAGGTCGGGTTTATGTAAACCAGGTTCATGTCCAGCAGGCCGAAATGTTCAAGCCCGATAACTCCTATCATGGCCGTCAGTCCGGCGGTGAAGAAAACCCTCAGCACCGTGAAGTCGTAGCCGTAGAACAGGCCCACGAGCTTTTTAGTGGTAGAGAACCCGGCCTGCTCCAGGATCATCCCGAACAGCACCCCGATCAGGAGCGCGACGATGAAATTAATGTTCCCGCTTATAATATCCGGAACCAGAGGACCCATAGCTTTGTCTCCTTGCTCTTTAAATCCACAATTTTCTGAAGAAATAGGCGAAGCCGTAAGCGCCGGCGAAAATAAAGACCATCGTTATTATGCCGCCGGTGGACATTACCGCCATGCCGCTGAGCGCGGCGCCGCTGGTGCAGCCGCGGCCCAGCTGGGAGCCCACGCCCCAGAGAACGCCGCCGGCCAGGGCGCCGGCTATGCGCAGCTTGTTGGTGGCCGCAGGCCCTTTCTCGAATTTAAAAGCCAGCCTGTCCGAAACGAGGCCGGAGATGAAAGCGCCTATAAGCACCCCTATCACTTCGAAGACCAGCCAGTTCTTGAGCGGGCCCCCGCTGTGTTCGCCGGCGTATTCGGTGTAGAACAGGGACGAGCCTGTATGCGCGGGCGCCACGGTTTCCGCCGCAGCGACGGTGAAGCTTTTAAGCGCGCCGCTGGCGCCCAGTCCCCTTCCCGTTATGAAATTAGTGGCCAGCAGCAAAAGGCCCAGCAGAAAGCCCGCAAGATACGGATCCATATATTTGGTTTCTTTCATAAGTTCCTCTGTCAAGGCCGCGCGGTTATTTCCCGGTTTTCTGCGCTTCTTCCGGTTCTTCCAGTTCCTCATAGCCCGTAAGCATCGCTTTAAGGTTCGAGGTCACGGTTTCTCCGGTGGTAATAAGATAAAGATGCGTGATCAGGAAAGCGGCGAGCGCGTAGGCGCAGACGGTGTGGCCTATGGCGATAGCGTTAAGGGACTTGATGGATATGGACTCTATAGTTCCGCTGCCGGGATGGCGGTAGTACATATAAAGCAGGCCCGAGACCAGCGTGGCGGGGAAAAGGAACACTTTAAGGGCGAAATAAGTAAGCTTTTGCAGCGGGTTCAGCTTGCTCAGCACGGTCTTTTTAGTGGGATGCGGCGCGTTCCTGAAGATCCCGAACACGTAATAGTCGAGCTGTGCGCCGATATGTTCCGTAGTGGGGACATATTGCCGCCATTCCCCGGTGGTGAAATGCCAGAAAATAGCGAAGATCACCAGCACTATCAGCAGGTACGCGGCGATATTGTGATAGTGTACCGCGTCCCTGAAACCCAGGAAAGAGTAGGAGCCGTGTATTTCGAACCCGGTGAAGGCCATGAAGAGCACCAGCCCCGCCTGCGCCCAGTGCCAGAATCTCTCAAAGCCGGAATAGATGCGGACCTTTTTCCTGTTCTTCATTTGTTTTCCCCGTTCTTGCGTTTCCAGGCGGTTATCAGCCTGCCTAAACCGTGCACCAGGACTCCTGCGAGCGACATGAGCAGCAGCAGTTTTCCGAAGAATTCAACCGCGGCGGAGTAATCCCGGCCCGGCATGTAGAAATCCTTCAAACCCGCCAGCCGGCCGCCCTTGCGCGTATGGCATTCGGCGCACTTTACGGCGTCTTCCTTCGGGGCCACCATGTGGTTAAGCGGCCAGTACATCTCTGTCTTTATGAAGGAGACTTTGCCGCTGAAAGGCAGGCCCGCCGCTTTCATGCCCGCCCTGGCCGCGGCCTGCCAGTTGAAATCCTTCCAGTAGGCGCCTTCGCCCGTTTTTTCCGAGAACAGCTTGGGCTGGATCAATATCTTGTTGACCGGATCGTAGGGCTGGTTAGCCCTGTGGATCTTGACAGGGACTATTTTCGAATCTTCATCGCCGTAGGAGCCGTGCAGCGGGTTCAGCACCAGCGGCGCCGAAGTGTCCTCGATCTTGTCTCCCGCCAGGTAATGCGAAGCGGTGCCGTTGAACCAGATATAATCGGGCTTAACGTTCTTCTCCCAGACAAAACTGCCCTTTATCGACATATAGGCGTGGTTGCCCATGCTGTCTTCTTCTATGTAGGGTTTGCCGTTCTTAAGCTTGCCCGCCGTGGACCAGTCCCAGTACATCTTGGTGGCGTTGGCTTTGGCGTAAACCGGAATGTGGCAGGCCTGGCAGGCCACCTTTACGGTGTGCTCGTTCAGAACGGCGTCCCGGTGCGGTTCCCCGGTATGGCATTGCTCACAGGTGGCGCGGTTCTGGTTCATCGAAGACAGGGAATAGAGCTTTCCCGAGATGTTGTGCTTTTTTGTGAGATGGCAGTCCACGCACTGCAGGTCCGGCCCGGCCGCCGCCATATGCACGTCCAGGTTCCGGTCCGGCTCGAACAGGGCTTGTTCCAGGTCGCCGTGCTTAACATTGTTGCCGCCGCCGCCGAAGAAATGACACACTCCGCAATTGCTCCTCTTCGGCCTGCCCACGCTTTGCGCGATAACGTTAAGGTCAAGGGTGCCTACGGGGGCGCCGCCTTTGTCCGGCGCCTTGGCGTAGGTCTCGGAATTGTCATGGCAGATCAGGCAGTCCACGTCCTTCTGGCGGGAAAACACCTTGCCCTGCGGGTCCATGCCGTAGCTGATGTGGCACTTGGCGCAGCTTCCCACATTGCCTACGGTGCTTATGCAGAAATTATTTATGGCGTTCCTCTTGCCGAGATATACTACGCCGCGCCCTTCCACATATTCCTCGCGTTCCCAGTTCCAGTGGTTAGAACGCATCACCTCGTCCTGCCGCTTGTTGTGGCAGCTTATGCAGGCCTCGGTGACCTGCTGCGGGGTGGTGAATTTCTTCTTCAGGGCGTCGAATTTGGCATGGTCCACTGAAGGCGTATGTTTTTCCGCGTACTTCGCCTTAAGTTTCATCATTGTGCCG
>JAJZVJ010000020.1 GCA_021845705.1 bacterium | reverse complement strand
GCTGGTAAATGACGTTACCAGCCTGGACACCGCCAGGATGACGCTCCGCTGGGCGCTGGAAAGGCTTAACAGCATTGAAAAAGAGAAGGCGGACCTGAAGAAAAACCTTACTCTCGCCGAGGAAACCGCTAAGCGCCTGCAGCTCAAGGAAGCCTCCCTTACCGACGCCTACTCTTCCCGCTCCAAGACCCTGGAGGAAAAAGAGGATTTTTACACCAAGCTGGAAGCCACCATGTCCCTTCTCGGGGAGGGCAAGCTGGATATCCAGCAGCTGCTGAAGAAAGAGGCCAAGCTCGACAGCCTGCGCCACAGCCTGGAAAGCGAATACTCGGATAAATTCGAGGAGCTTGACCGCAACCAGCGCGCCGTTATAGAGCGCTGGAACGGGCGCCTTCTGGAAGTGGAAAGCCAGTACGCGGGCCGTCTTGCGGAGGCGCAGAAAAAATATGACGGGCTGCGCTCCGAGCTTGAGGGGGATTACCAGGGGCGCCTGACCGCGCTCCAGAACTCGTTCAAATCCCGCGAAAAAGAACTTTCAGAAAGGATAAACGGCCTTGAAAGCAGCGTCAGGCATTCCGAAGAGAAAGTGGAAACCCGGCGCCGCGAGCTGGAGGGGGAATACCTCGCCAAAAAGCGCGAGACCGAGGAAAACTACCGCAAGCTGCGGAGCATGCTGGAAGCGGGCCTGGAAGAGAAGCTCCGGGCCGCGGACAGCGACCACGCCGAACAGGTACGCGCCTTCGAAGCTTCCTGGCAGATAGAACGGGCGAGGCTCCTTGAGGAGCAGCATGTGCGCGAAGCGCAGTTCGCCTCCGCCCAGGACCGGATAAAAGAGATAGAGAACGCGCTGGCCGTCCAGCAGGAGGCCCACCACTCCGAACTGCTTAAGATAATTTCCGAAAAAGAGACCGCTTTCAGGGCCCAGTTGTCCGCGCTGGAAACCGAAAAAAGCGCGAAAGAGGCCGCGGTAAGGGAACTGCAGGCCAGGCTTGAGAAGAAGGCCGCCGCCTGGGACGCGGACCGCGCCAGGCTGCAGGCCGAATTCGACGCCAGGATAGGTTCTCTGGAGGCCGCCCAGACGGAGCACGCCGCTTCGCTTGAAAAGAATTATGAAGGGAAGAAACAGGAGCTTGAAAATATAATAGCCGCCAGCCGCGCCGAGTTCGTAAAAGAGTTCGAGGCCCGCCTCCAGGCCGAGCGGCAGTCCATGGACGTGGAGAAGTCCATCCTCGAAGGTGAAAAACGCGCGCGCGAAGAGGCGCTCGCTGTCAGCGCCGCCAGGCTGGCGGAGGTGGAGCGCGCCCTTACCGCCACCCGTGAAGAGCATCACAAAGACCTCATGGAACGCCTCCGCTCCGGGGAAGCCTCATTCCGTGAGAAACTTGCCGGCTTCGAAGCCGAAAAACAGGCCTATAATGAGACTGTAAATAACCTTAGAGATGAACTGCGCAGCAGGGAAGGGCACCTGCTGGAGGAAAAGAACAAAATCGCCGCCGAGTTCGAAGCCAAGTCCGCCATCCACGCCGAAATGCTGGCCAGGACGGAGGCCTCTTTCGAGGAAAAACGCCGCGCCTACGAGGAAAAGATAGCCGGGCTGGCCGCGAAGCTGACCGAGGCCGACAAAGCTTCGGCCATAGAGAGGGAAAATTTCAAGAACGAGCTCTCGCGCATCACTTCCGAGGTGGAAGAGATGGCCGAGGGGAGGGCCGCCGCCACCCGCGCCGATTACGAGAACCGCAAGGCCGACCTGGAAAAAGAGTTCGCCGCGCGCTACAGCGACAAGCTCAAGGCCCTCGAGGCCGAGAAAGCCCGCGTCAACGAAGCGCTGGCCGAGAATGAAAGCCGCCTCGCCGCCGCCAAGGCCGCCGCCGCGGCCGCCGAAACCGAATGCGGCGTCCAGAGGACCCGCTTCGAGGCTGAAGCCGCCGCCCGGATAGCGGCTGCTTTCGCCGAAGCTGCCGCCAAGACGGAACTGGAAAAGGGGAACTGGCAGGCGGAGCGCGCCAGGCTCGAACAGGCGCTGCTGGAAACTTCGGAGAATTTCAAGTCCTCCCAGAAAGAGATAGGGGCGATGAACGCCAAATTGCGCGAGGTGGAGATGGAGAACGCCGGGCGCGAAGACAGGTTCGCCCTGGAGCTGATGGAGGCCAAGGCCAATTACGAGAAGGAGCTTTCTTTCCGCGTTAAAGAGTCCGTGGCCATGCAGACGGCCGACCTGGTGAAATCCCTCGACGCCGCCATGGCCGGCCAGACCGAGCTTACGGCCGCGCTGGAGGCGAGCGGCAGGACCGTGGACGCTTTGAACAAAGCCGCCACCGAAGCCAAACGCGATTACGAGATGAAGGTTCTGACCGCCATTTCGGAAGGGATCTCCGCGCGCCGCGAAGAACTGGAGAAAGCGTACGCCGCAAGGAGCGCGGCGCTGGAGGAAGACTGCAAAGGGCGGCGCGAAGCGCTGGCCGGCGAGTTCTCGCTCAGGAACGCGCGCCTTGCCGACGAGAACGCCTCGCTTAAGGCAGAGCTGGAAAAAACGGGCGCCGAGGCCGCCGCCGCCGGCGCCAGGGTCAAAGAGCTTTCTGAAAAGCTGCTGACCGCCGAGATGACTTTTCACTCCGAGAAACTGGAGCTGCAGAAGGCGCAGATAGAGGAGATGGACGAGCGGCTCTCGGGCGCCGTAGCCGCGGCGGTGGAAACGCTGGAACTTAAACTGCGCCATGCCCAGGAAGAGCTGGCCAGGCAGAAAAAATCCGGTATGGAAGAGGCCGGCCTGCTTGAGGAGGGCTTCGCCGAAGAGAAGGACAGGCTGCTGGAGGAGCTGGCGCTGCGGGACCGCTATATAGAAGGGGCCGACGCCAGGATACAGGAGCTCGAGCACGAGATGCTGAAATCCCGCGAGACCAGCACCGGGGAACTGATGAAGAACATCTCCGAGCAGGACCGCCATTTCCGCGAGCTGGCCGCCGAGGAAAAAGCCCGCAGCGACGCCCGCGTAAAACAGCTGGAGACCCTCCTGTCGGCCAAGGAGAAACTTATGGCCGAAGGGGACAGCTTCTACAGGCAGAAGCAGCTGGAGCTGGACGGGCTGCACGCGGCGCTTAATATGCGCGTCAATAAATTCAACGAAGAGCTCTTCGCGCAGAAACAGGCTCTCAGTGAAAAAGAAAAAGAGCTGAACGAAGCGAAGCTGAAGCTGGAGAAAGATTACTCCCTTAAGACGGCAGAGCTTGAACAGATGAAGACCGAACTGACCCGCGCGATAGCGGATTATAAAGGCAGGAAATAGGCCGGCCCGAAAGCAGAGGACTCTGATATGGAAAAAGAACGTGCGATACAATGCGTGCCGGTGGAGCTGATAGAAAGGCTTAAGGCCCTGGGGGCCAGGCTCTGGGAAGACAGGAACCCGGCCTCCGTGCATATTAACGCCATCCTGGAGGAATTCGAGCCGGACGTTAAAACCCTGGGCAATATAATAACCGGCTACGAGCACGAGTATTCCGGGCGCCTGGCCTCGAACCAGGACGAGTACGCGCAGAAAGAAAGCCTGTTTAAAAAAGAGGCCGAGGAGTTTAAGGCGCGCATAGCCAGACTGGAGCGCGAGAAAGCCGGGGTTTTAGAAAAAGTCGAGGAAATGAAATCTGCCGTAACGGAGCGCGAAACGTCGCTTTCCGAGATGAAAATGAAGATAACGGAGCAGGAAGGCGTCCTGAACGCCAGATACGCCGCCAGGATGCAGGAACTTTACGAGAAGGCAAATAAAAAAGAGCTGGAAATGCTGGCCCGCTGGGAAGAAAAGAACGGGGCGCTGGAAGCGAAGGCGCGGGAGCTTGAAAACGCTTACGACACCAGGACCAAGCAGGCGAAGCTGCGCGAGAAGGCGATGGAAGAGGACCTTAACGCAAAAAAGACGGAGCTCATAAAAACCTTTGACCGCATAAAAACGGAGATCGACGCAAGGGAGCAGACGCTTGAAAACGGCTACACGGCAAAAATGCAGCAGCTGAAGCTCCGTGAAAAAGCCATGGAGGAAGACCTTAAGACCGCCAAGGACGAGCTCGTAAAGACCTTCGATAAGATCAAGGCCGGCCTGGACGAAAGGGAAAAAGCCCTGGCCGCCAGGGAGAGAGGTGGGAAATTATGAGAGGTTCCGACGACCTGAAGAACCTGCTGGATAAGCTTAAAATAGAAGTGGGCCCTGTCTCGCGGCCGCAGCCCGAAACGGAGGCTCCCCCGGCCGCCGCCAGGCCGTATACACCGCCGCCCGCGGCGGCCCGGCCGGACCACTATAACAGGGCGTTCAGGGAACAGCTTCCGCGTCCCTCCGCCGGAACTCCGCAGAACACGCCCCTGAACGAGAATAAAGAAAGCATGCTTTTCGGCATGCTGGCCTCGCTGATAGCCACGCTTGGCGGCGTCCTGGCCGGTTACGATTATCTTGTGCTTATAGGCGCGGTGGTATTCGCTCTTTTTTCCATGGTCCTGCTGCTGGCGCTTTTAAGGTTCAGTTTTAATTACAAACGCCCGGGCCCGGACGCCTCCGCTCTGGCCGACCGCGTGGACGGGCTGTCAAGAAAAGTGGAAATGCTCAGTTCCAGGGCAGCCGCGGGGAGCGGCGGAACTTCTGCCTCCGGCGGCCAGGGCAGCGAGCGCGAACTTGAACGCAAGGTGGAGGAGCTCAGAACGCTGGTAAAAAGCCTCGCCAAGGCCGTGGACGGCGGAAGGTGAGTGTAAAAAAAGCCATTAATATATATAATTGAACGATATGAAGATAATCTCCCTGGCACTGTCCATTTTGACCTTTTTCAGCACCATCCCGGCTTTCAGCCTGGACCTGGGAGCGCTGGATAAGGAATACTTCATCGAGGCCGGCGACGTAATAAGCATAAATGTCCTGCCCGCCGAGGAATTTTCCAAGGAAGTGACGGTGCAGCCGGACGGGACCATAGAGATTCCGCTTTTGGGTTCGATGAAAGCGCAGGGCATGAAGCCGGACGACCTGCAGAAAATACTCACGGCTAAATTCTCCAAGTACGTGGCCAACCCGTCCATTACCATAAACGTGCGCAAATTCTCCTCAAGCCGCGTGGCCGTTATAGGCCAGATAAACCAGCCCGGCTACTTTGAATACCGCGAGGGGATGCGCCTGCTGGACCTGGTGGCCCAGGCCGGCGGCACGATGGATTACGCCCGCAAGGACAAAGTGCGTATCTTTAGGCGCTTGACCGGTCCCGACGGCAAGATAGCCGAACAGGTGATAAAGGCCGACCTTGAGGGCGTATTCTCCGGGAAAATGGACAAGAACATCCCGCTGGCCAGCGGCGATATAGTTTATATCCCGCGCAAGCCCTATTCCACCGCTTCCAAGTGGATAACGGATAATCTGGTCCCGTGGGCTACCCTGTTCACCTTCGCCATAACGGCCAGCCTGGTGGCGAGAACTAAGAAGTAACAGGACTTTATGAACGCAGAACTGACCCTGTACGATTACTGGCGCATAGTCAACCGCCGGAAATGGATAGCGCTGCTGATCTTCTCCGTGACGGTCTTCTCGACGCTGTTCTATACGCGCATGCAGCCCACCGTTTACAAAAGCCAGGCCCTTATCAATATAAAGCCGCCGTCTTCCTATGCCAGGATCCCCGGCTCCTCCGCCGACGATTTCGACCCCTGGAGCGCCGTGGCCACGGAGATGAAGGTCATAACTTCTTCGCAGATCTCGGAGCGCGCCGCCGCCAGGCTGGGCATGTCCCCCGGGCCCGGGTCCACCGCCGAGATAGCCGGTTCCTACAAAGTGGACCGCCTTCAGGATTCCAACCTTATTTCCATTACCGGGTATAACGCCGATCCCGTCCGCGCCGCGGACATCGTCTCGGCCGTGATAGACGCTTATCGCGACTTCGACCTGGAACAGAAAAGCCGCCAGGCCCGGAAAACCCTGGAGGATATCACGGCGCGCAAGGACGAGGTGGAGAACAGCCTGCGCTCGCTGGAGAGGCAGAAGCAGAATTTCATAGAGAAGAACCCCAAAACCGGCCTCGGTGACGCGATAGCCAACCAGCTGGCGGACCTGGAGATAAAGAAACGCGATCTGCTTGAAAAATATACCCCCAATTATCCCGAGGTCGTAAGCCTGCAGCAGCGCATAGACGTTATGGAGAGCAAACTGGAGGAGATTCCCGCCCAGGAGGTGGCGCTGGCCCGGATAAGCCGGGAGCTGCGCATGCAGGAGGACCTTTACACCACGCTAAACAAGCAGAACGAAGAAGCCAAGCTGGGCGTCTCTTCCATGGTTTCCTTCGTAAGCGTGGTGAACCGGCCCATGCCGGAACATTCCCCTATCTCCCCCAATCGCAGCCTGAACATGATGGTGGGCGCGGTGCTGGGCCTGTTCATAGCCGTGGTAGTGGTTTTCCTGCTTGAGAACCTGGACGTTTCAATTTCCACCATAGAAGATATAGAAAGTTTCATGAAGCTGCCGGTACTGGGGATAATCCCCAATATCCTGAGCGAAAAGCACCTGGATAACTGGCTTACCAATATTTTCAAGAAAGAGCGTTATACCGTGGACGCTTTCAGGAGCGTGCTGATAGTGAACAAGCGCTACGCCTCCGGAGTGATAGAGTCCTATCACACGATGCGCACCAATATCATGTCCAACCTGAAGACCAAAGAGAGCGTGGCGCTGGTGATAAGCTCCGCCGGCGCCGCCGAGGGCAAGACCCTGACCGCGGTTAATTTCGCCCTGGCCAGCGCGCATTCCGGGCTTAAGACGCTGCTGGTGGACGCGGACCTGAGGCGCCCCGCTATTAACGAGATCTTCGGCACCCACAAAGAGCCGGGCCTGAGCGACGTGCTGTCTGGCAAGGCGGACTGGCGGGAAGCCGTGCTTGAGAGCGCCGATTTTATTATGGGCGGGCTGGACTTCGACCAGCTGATGCGGTTTTCGGGCATTGAGAACCTTAAAGTTCTCAACTGCGGCACCCAGCCGGAAAACGTGGTGGACATCCTGGACGGCGCCGCCTGGCGGGACCTGATGGAAGAACTCAAGGGCGAGTTCGACATGATAGTTTTCGACGCGCCGCCGGTCCTGCTTTTTGTGGACGCGGTGACCATTGCGAAGCACGCCTCGGACGGGGTTGTGCTGGTATACAAGGCCGGCAAGATAGCCCGCGGCGCCCTGAAACGCGCCGGAGACCAGATAACCAACGCTAACGCGCATATGATAGGGGTGGTCCTTAACGGGGTGAGAGCCTCCGAGATGGGCCCGCAGTACGGCTACTACTACAAAGACTACAAGAACTACGCGCGCCGCTGATAATTCCAATGCCGATAATCATTGTCCTGGTAGCTTTAGCCGCCGCGGGCTGGCTGGGCTTTATGGCCGCCGCCGGGGCCCAGTATACGCTTATCGTGCTGGCCGGAACCCTGATGGTGGCGCTTTTCGCTTTCTTCTCCCCTAAGCTCAGCCTCGCCCTGCTGGTGTTTTCAATGCTTCTTTCCCCCGAGATAGGAGGGGGCGTGGTGGACGCCAGCCGTTCCATCGTGGTGCGCTACGACGATATCCTGCTGGTCATCATCTTCCTGTCCTGGTTCGCCAAGACGGCCATGTTCAAAGATAAGCCGTTCCTTACTTCAACCCCCGTACAAACCCCCATTCTGCTTTACACGGCTATCTGTGTTGTTTCCACGGCTTTCGGCGTGCTGCGCGGCGACGTGAGGCCTGAGGCCTCCTTCTTCTATGTGCTGAAGTACGTAGAGTATTTTCTGCTCTACTTCATGACCGTGAATATAGTGGAGTCCGAGGCCGAGGTGAAGAAATACCTGCGCTACGGGCTTATTGTGGCCGTGCTGGTGACGTTTTATGCCTATTATTACTATTATGACCTGGGAGCCGGCTCCGACGCGCGCGCGACGGCGCCTTTTGAAGTTCCTCTGGGCGGTAAGATGAGTGAGTCGGAACCGGCCTCACTGGGGGGATATTACCTGATAGTGTTCGGTTTACTTATGGCGATGGTTACCGAGGCAACCGGGTATCCATTCCTGGTGGCGGCAGGCATGCTTATCTTCATGTTCCCGGCTTTCCTGATAACTTTTTCGCGCTCTTCTTATATCGGGTTTACCGCTATGGTCCCGGCGCTTTTCTTCCTGACTAAAAAGCGGAGGCTGTTCATGCTGGGATTCGTTACCGCGGGTATTTTAACCCTGGCCTTTATTCCGGGAATATCACAGAAAGTGGTGAGCCGGATAAAAATGACCTACCAGGGCGCGTACGCCACGCAGATCTTCCAGACCGGGGTGGGCGGCAATATTAAGTTGGAGGATTCGGCTGCTTCCCGCATATATTCCCTAAAGAGGGTATTTCTTGAGAAACTGCCCAAACACCCGATCTTCGGCTGGGGGGTAACCGGCGTGGGCCTGTGCGACACGCAGTACGCGCTGGTTCCGGGTGAAACCGGGATACTGGGCCTGGCGCTCTTTATCTGGATGCTTTTCCGGCTTTTTTATACGGCCAAAACCGTTTTCCGTTCTTATAACGAGCCGTATATAAGGGCGCTGTCTTTAGGGTTCATGGTTTCCCTTATCGGTCTTCTTTTCCAGTCTTTCGGCGTGAACAGTTTTGTGATCGTGCGCATAATGGAGCCGTTCTGGTTCCTAACGGCAGTGATCATGAAGTTGTACCTGCTTAAAAGCGAACAGCGTGTCCCCGCAGCGCCTGTGATTGATGCGTCCGCGAAAAGGCCCTAGGCAGGCAGTATCAGGCCGTGGCAGAATGCCGGAACAGTTGGGGGATACATTGGAGAAAAAATGTGCAACGCCAGTTCGGTAATATTTGGAGCCGTTAATCTTTCCGAAAAAGAGATATTTTCCAAGCGGGTCCTGGAGATAGGTTCGTGCGACGTGAACGGAAGTCTCAGGAAGCTGTTGGAACGCTGGAAGCCGGCGGAATATATAGGGATAGATATCGAGCGGGGCCCCGGGGTCGACCAGGTCTGTTCCGTGGACCGGGCCGTGGAAAGATTCGGCGCCCGGAGTTTCGACGCCGTCGTTTCCACGGAGATGATAGAGCACGTCGCCGACTGGCGGAAAGCCGTTTCCAATATTAAGAACCTCTGCGCCCCCGGCGGGGTAATTCTCCTGACCACGCGGTCCGCGGGATTCGCTTATCACGCGTATCCGCACGATTTCTGGCGGTTCGAGGCAGAGGACATGCGCGCTATTTTCTCGGATTGCATTATCGAGAAGATCGAAGCGGACGCGCAGGAGCCAGGTGTCTTTGTCAAAGCGGTAAAACCAGCGGATTTCAGGGAAAAAGACCTGTCGGGCTACGAACTGTACTCAATAATAGAGTGCCGCCGCGTAAGGGAAATAGACGAAGAGAAAATGGCCGCTTTCAGGAAGAGGTATGAATTTTCCCTGAAGCTGTCGAACGCGCTTTCCAGGCTGAAGGATCTGGTGTTTTCCAGGTTCCTCCGGCCCTAGGGGCTGCCGCCGGGTTCACCCGGCTGAGAGGAGAATGAATGGAGACGGTTTCATGCACGCTTTGCGGCTCTGACGCCTTTTCAACCGCGTTGACCGGCATAGATAGGGACTGGGGCAGCGGCGAAGCCTTTACCGTGGTAAAGTGCAGCCGCTGCGGGCTCGCTTATGTGAACCCGCGCCCTGACAAAGAGGAGATGCTCAAGTATTACCCGGCCGAGAACTGGTCCAGGGCCCGCAACAGGGTTCCAGAGCGGGACGCCGTCATCAGCAACGCTCCCTGGACCGTGGCCGCGGCGGAAAGGGCCGACGCGATAATCCGCCTCGGGACGAAGGGCAGGCTGCTGGACGTGGGGTGCGGTGATGGTTTTCTGCTGCTCTACCTGGCGAGGCAGGGCTGGGACTGCTACGGGGTGGAGCCCGGTGAGGTCGCCGCCGCCTATGCGAGGGAAGTTCTCGGTCTTAAAGTTTCGACCGGAACTTTCGAGAAGGCAGACTATCCCGCGGCTTTTTTTAAAGTGGTGAATTTTCAGCATGTATTCGAGCATGTCTCCGATCCTGAGGGAACTCTCCGGAAGGCCTGGCGCCTGCTGGATAAAGACGGCCGCTTGGTGATCTCGGTCCCCAATTTCGGCAGTTTCGACCGCTGGCTTTTCGGGAATAAGTGGGTAGGACTTAAGCTGCCGCAGCACCTTTTCCAGTATACGAGGCGTACTTTGGGCGCTTTTCTTGAAAAGGCGGGGTTTGAAGTTTGCGAAGTCAGCTACAGGTCATACGAGGCGGCGGACACCATGTATTATTCCGAAAGCTTCCGCCATTGGCTGCAGGACCTGGGCCTGTATCCGCGCAAGAAGGAACTTGCCGCGGAGCGGACCCAGGTGGCGCAAGCCCGGGCGGAACCCGGGCCGTTCTGGAAAAGGGCCGCGCATTTCGCGGAGCGGGCCGTTTTTAAAAGCGTAGGTTTCGTCGCGGACAGGCTGGGCTGCGGCAGCACCATGACCATGGTCGCCAGAAAGAATGAGCGTTAAAAAAATATTGATCGTCTGCTCCTATTCCAGGACATCCTCGGAGATCGCCTCTTTTTGCGAGCGGGCCTTCGGCGAACTTGGTCTCTCCGCCGGAGTGTTCTTCTTCCATCCGTACCGGTATTCTTCCCGCCTCGGCAGGCGGATTTTCGGCCCGCTCGAATACCGCATCGCGAAATGGAAATTGCTTTCGGGGATCCGCGGATTCTCTCCGGACCTGGTCCTGGTCGTCAAAGGGGACGAACTCCTGCCGGAAACCGTGGCCGAGATCAGGGAGAGGTTCCGCATCCCGGTCGCCGACTGGTGGATAGATGACCCGGGATTTATAGGGGTTTCCAGCGGCTTATCCCCGGCCTACGACATTTTTTTCACCAACGATCCCGATTCCGTGCCGGTGCACCGGTCGGGCGGCTGCCGCTTCGCGCGTTTTCTGACCTTCGCCTGTTCCCCGGCCGCTCACCGCGCCGTTGAGCTTACGAAGGAGGAGGCCGACAGGTACGGCTGCGATATAATCTTTGTAGGCCTGCTCACCCCCGACCGGGTCAAGACGCTGGAGGCTCTGAAAGATTTCAAGCTCAAGATCTGGAGCCTGCCCGTGGTGCGGGAATACCTTCCCGGCACCGGGGAAGTGACGCGCAAAGAGCTCTCCCCGGATTCGCCGCTCTATCCCCTCATAACCGGCAGGGAGCTTTGGGGCGGGGAGCTGGCTAAGGCCTATAGCGCCGCGAAGATAGTCCTGAATATACATTCCCACGGCAAAAGCGATCCCAATATGAGGGTCTTCGAAGCTACCGCCTGCGGGGCCTTCCTCCTGACCGAAGACAGGAGCGGGCTGAAAGACGTTTTCGACGTCGGCAGGGAATTGGTATGCTTCAGGGGCCTGGAGGAATTAAGGGAGCGCGCGAGGTACTACCTGGCCAATGAAAGCGAGAGAAAGTCCATAGCCCGGCAGGGGCAGGCCAGGGCTTACCGCGACCACACTTACGTTCACCGGATGAAGGAACTGCTCGGATACGTGGAAGAATTCGGTAAAGAGGGGCGGGCCGCAGGCAACCCGCGCGACAGGGGCTTAAGCTGATATGTCCCATACTCGCGGCTTAACCGTAATGCAAAGGCTTTCCAGGAATACGTTCTGGCTTTTGCTCCAGAGCGCGGGCGGACGGCTGATCTCTTTCGCCGTGAACATCCTGCTGGCCAGGTACCTCGGCGCCGCCGGGTACGGAGAGCTCGCTTTCGCCATCGCCTTCGCCGGGTTCTTTACCATTTTAGGGGATTTCGGCCTGAGCGTGTACGCAATAAAAGAGGTGTCGGCCAGGAAAGAGGCCGCGCCGGAAGTCCTTTCTGGCGGGCTGGTCTTAAGCGTTTCCTTGTCCGGCCTCGTCATCCTGCTCATCGCGGCGGCCGGGCTGCTGCTGAAAGTGGACGGGCGGATGCTGCTGGTAATTTTCCTGATAGGCCTTTCGTATATCCTCCGCAATATCGGCGGTTTTTTCGGCAGCTTCCTGCGGGCCTATGAGAAAATGAGCCGCCTGGCCTTTATAGAATTGTCCTATAAAGTTCTGCTGCTCGCCTTTTGCGCCGCCTGCGTGTTTCTCAAGTTCGGCCTCGTCGCGATAGCCGCAGGGTATCTGGCCGCCGAGGGGGCGTATCTGGCCTTAATGTCGGCGACAGTGCTCGGCTTCGTCAGCCCTGGTCCGCTGCCGGGCGCCGCGGAATTCAAGCCGCTCCTGCGCAAGATCCTCCCCTACGGGCTGAGCGCCCTTACCGTTACGGTGTACTTCAACGCTGACATCGTGATGCTTTCTTTTTTCAAGGATAAACAGGCGGTGGGCCTGTACAGCGTGGCTTACACGCTTTTCCTGGCCGCGGGGGTCTTTTCCTCCGTATATTTCGGAGCGGTGTTCCCCGTTCTGTCCCGGCTGTTCAAAAGTTCGGACGAAGGTTTAAGGAAGGCGCATGAAAAAACCTTCAAATTCCTGCTCATCGCGGGCCTGCCAATTTCATTCGGCGGCCCCATCCTGGCCGGAAAGATAATAGGGCTGTTCTACGGCCCCGCCTTTTCGCCTTCGGCCGCGCCTTACGCCATTCTCTCCTCAATGACGGTCTTCATGTTCTTTAACGCTTTCATGGGGCATTTTTTAGCGGCCACGGACAGGGTGGGGGATTCCTTCCGGATGCTCGGCTATTCCTGCCTGCTGAACGTCGCTTTGAATTTTCTGTTCATTCCGGGTTACGGCTATATAGGCGCCGCTGTCGCCACGGTGATATCCGAGCTCGCGTTCTTCGCTCTCACCATGAACGCTTTAAGGCGGACCGCCTATCATACGGCGCCATGGGGACTGGCCGTGAAACTGCTGGCCTTTTGCGGGCTCATGTCCGCGGTCCTTCTTTCGCTGCCGGGCCTGAACCTGTTCCTGTCGGTACTTCTGGGGATGCTTGTATATTTTATCTGCGTGCTCGCCGGCGGCGTCCTGACCGCCGAGGATAAGGCGCTCCTGAGAGAGGCCGTGGGGAGGCGGGCCTGAAATGGATACAGTTAAGACCTTCTCGGATAAAGATTATTTCGCGCTGCTGGGCCTGGCCGCTTTCAGCCTGCTCGTGTATTCCTATCTGCCGGACTGCTATTACATACCGTTCATTCTGAAGGGGGCCGATCCCTCTTTGTTCGCGAACGACCTGTTCGTGAATTCACAGTCGGCTTATAACTCCTACTATTTCGTGCTCGTAGGCTGGTTGTCGCGGCACATGGACCTGGGCGTTCTTTTCGCGGTCATGCACGGGCTTATCGTCTACGCCGCCTGCCTGTCCTTTTTCGCCCTGTCCATGACGCTTTTCAAGGAAAGGAAGGCCGCCTACCTGGCGGTCTTTTTGCTGCTGATCCCGAAATCCGCCGTCTCGCTTGCGCTGGCGGGGATGAATACGGGGTTCCCGGAGCCCTCCGCCTTCGTAGCGCCTTTCCTGCTGCTGGCCATCCTGCTGTTCTTCAAAGGCGCCTACCGGACGGCCTCCCTGCTCTGCGGGGCGATGTTCTATTTCCAGGGGATGGAGGCCCTGATAGTATCGGCGCTGTTCTGCTATTACTTCGCCGCCAGGATGAAGAAACTTCCTCCGCAGGTAGTCGCGGTTTCGGTGCTGCTCCTGGCCCTGCCGGTCCTGCCCCTGGCCTGG
>JAJZVJ010000019.1 GCA_021845705.1 bacterium | reverse complement strand
GGCCCCGCAGAGATAGGCCGTTACCTGGCGCAGGGTGCGGATGGAGCCCAGCTGTTCGGGCGTGATGCGCGGGGCGGAGGGGAGCTTCTCCTGAAGCTCGGAGAGGATAGCGACGCGCTTGATGGAGTCTATCCCGAGGTCGGATTCCATGTCCATATCGGGGTTAAGCGACTCTGCCGGGTAGCCGGTCTGGGAGGACACTATCCCAAGCAGTACTTGTTCTACCGGAGCGGAAGCCTGGGGAATGACGGCCGCGGGCTGAACTGCCTGCGGTATTGCCGCCGGAACCTGCGGAGCCGGCTCGAAAACCGGAAGAGCCGCCGCGGGCGCGCCGCGGAAAAGCTGCTGCTGCTGGTCGACAAGCGCCTGGAAAGAACGCTGCGCCGCTTCCTGCCCTTCCAGGAACCGGGTATGCAGTAAGGCCGTCTGTTCCTGCATCTTCTGAAGCGCCGCCATGCTTTCCTGGGCTATGCGCAGGGCGTCTGAGGCCAGGGAGGGCTGCTGTGCTAACGAGGATGCCTGGGCGTGCTGCGCCTGCGGCTGGGCCGCCGTGATCCGGCGGTATACTTTTTTAGGCGCCGACGCGGGGCGGGGGGAGCGGTAGCCGGCCCCGGTAAGTTTTACCGCGAGCTTGGAGGTTTTCTTTTCGAGGGCGTCCCTGACGCCTTCTTCCCCGTTTTCCCAGGAGGAAAGGTCCAGGCCGCAGCCGAGCGCGGCCAGGCGGGCCAGCGCGCGTGCGGTATCCGCTATGCCGGAGCGCTTGCCTGAAGAGGCGTCCAGGGCGAGGGCCGTATGTTCCTTCCCGGCCAGGATGGAGGCCGTAAGGCCTGTAAGCCTCGAGCCCGGGCCGACTTCCAGGAATATCCTTAGACCGGAGGCGTGCATCTTTTCTATCATCGCCGTGAATTCCACCGGGGAAGCCAGCTGCGAGGCCAAAAGCGCGCGCGCTTTATCAGCGGGATCAGGGTAGGCCTCGGCGGTCTTGTTGGCGTAAACCCTGACGGCGGGTTTGTCGAACTTGACCTTTTCCAGGCCGGCCGCGAATTCTTTCTGCGCCGCGGCTACCAGCGGGCTATGGAAAGCGGCCGAAACCTGCAGCGTAGTGCTTTTAAGACCGCGCTTTGTGAAGCAGTCCGCGGCGCGCTTTATCTCTTCGGTCCTGCCTGAAAGTACGAACTGGGCGGGGGCGTTCTTGTTGGCGGTCACGAGGTCCAATTCCTCTTCTTTCATGACCTTTTCAATATCGGAAAGGCCCGCCTGGACGGCAAGCATGCCGCCGCGGTCGCCGTCCCCGCGGGCCATAAGGCCGCCGCGCAGTTTAGAAATGGAGAAGAGCGAAGCGTCGCTGAAAACCCCGGCGGCGCACAGCGCCGTAAGCTCGCCGTAGCTGTGCCCGGCGAAAGCGTCGGGAGCGAGCCCGAAGCCGGCCAGTACGCGGTAAGCGCCCAGCGACGCCGCGCCCAGCGCGGGCTGCGCTATGGCGGTGCCGTGCAGTTCCTCGGCCTGCAGCTGTTTTTCCTCGGTGGTAAAAACAGGGCGCGGGTAGATGAAATCGGAAAGCGGCTTGGTGCCGCCGAATTCCGCGACGGCCGCTGTCAAAGTGTCCAGGGCGGCCGGGAAGCGGCAGACCAGGTCCCGCTGCATCCCGGGGTACTGGGCTCCCTGGCCGGGGAACAGGACGGCCAGTTTTTCGGGCGCCGCGGAGGAAAAGGAGATCCCGTCGGGCGTGGTCCAGGTCCTGTCGCTCTTCCGGGAGTCCAGGCTGGAAAGCGCCGTATCGATGATCCGGTCCTGGTCCTGCTTGTCGCGCTCGAGAACGAAGGCCAGGCGCGCGGCGTCCGAGGAGCTGAAAGAAGCGCGTGAGCGCATGGCTTTTACGCGTATCCCGTCCCAATCCAGGCCCTTCCAGGAGGAAAGTTCCAGCTTGATCGTTCCGGCGTCGGGGCCCGACAAGGCCGCTATCTGCACGTCGCCGTCCCAGTCGGGGCGCTTCTTTTCCGGCGAGTACTCTTCGAGCACCGCGTGGAAATTCGCCCCTCCGAAGCCGAGTGCGCTTACTCCGGCGCGGCGGGGATGGTCCTTCTTTATCCACGGGCGCAGCTCGGTGTTAAGGTAAAAGGGCGTGGTTTTCCCGGCCAGCTGTTTTAAGGGGGTGCTTACCTTTATGGTGGGGGGGAGGGTCTTATTGTAAAGCGAAAGGGCCGCCTTGATGATGCCGGCCGACCCCGCCGAGGCTTTGGTGTGGCCTATCATGGACTTCACGGAGCCGAGGGCGCACCACTCGCCCTCTTTCTTCGCGTCCCGGTAGACTTCCGCCAGCGCGCCCAGTTCCACGCCGTCACCGACGGAGGTGCCGGTGCCGTGCGCTTCCACAAGTTCCACCGTGGCCGGGGAAACGCCGGCCACTTCGTAGGCGTTCCTGAGGGCGCGCGCCTGGCCTTCGGCGCTGGGGGCGTAGATGGCCTTGCCTTTCCCGTCGGACGAGGAGCCTACGCCTTTAAGCAGGGCGTATATCCTGTCGCCGTCCTTCACGGCGTCGTCCAGCCGCTTAAGAACTATCATGCCCAGGCCTTCTCCCAGCGCGGTCCCGTCGGCGGAGGCGTCGAAAGGCTTGGCGTCGCCGGAAGCGGAAAGCGCCGGGGTCTTGCTGAAGCACATATACATGAAAATGTCGTTGAAGCAGTCCACCCCGCCGGTGACCACCATGGAGGAGCGCCCGGCGGCCAGCTCCAGCGAGGCCATATTGACGGCCGAGAGGGAACTGCCGCAGGCGGCGTCCACCACGCTGTTGGTCCCGCCGAGGTTGAACCGGTTGGCTATGCGGCCCGCCACCACGTTGCCGAGCAGCCCGGGGAAGGAGCTTTCCTGCCAGGGGACATAGTCCTCCTGCATGCGCGAGATAATAGCTTCGGCGTCCGCGCCGGTGATGCCGAATTCCGAGAGGGCTTTGCGCCATTTGGGGTGGCCAAGCCGCGCGCCGAGGGGGATGACTAGTTCCAGCGCGCCGGTAACGCCGAGGATAACGCTGACGCGGCTGCGGTCGAAGTCGCGGCCGGGGCCGTAGCCCGCGTCCGCGAGGGCCATCTTGGCCGTCAGCAGGCCCAGCAGCTGGGCGCTGTCGGTGGCTTCCAGGGCGTTTGGCGCCAGGCCGAATTCCGAGGGGTCGAAATCCACGGGCAGGATAAAACCGCCGCGGCGGGCGTACGTACGGTCCGGGCTTTTGGGGTTCTTGTCGTAATAGTCCTCGGGCAGCCAGTGCGAGGCCGGGACTTCGGTTATGGCGTCCACGCCGTTCTTTATGTTGGCCCAGAACCGGCCGGAGTTTTCCGCCTTGGGGAAAAGGCAGCCGATCCCCACTATGGCGATGGGGGCGGACGGTTTTTTTTCGTTGGCGCTCATGTTTTCCTCTTTTCAGCGGCCGCGGGAGGTACGTGCCCCCGTTCGCGGCGCAGCCCTTTGCTAGAAGTACCGGGACAACTGGTCCCTGGTTCGCGGCTCCTGGCGCGCCAGCCTGGGATCAACGGCTATTCCCTGGCAGCGCAGCGCGTGCAGGCGGGTAAGCGCCGCCGCGCCGGCGAGTAAATTATAGGCGACCGTAACGGCGTCGCGGTCCTCGGGCCGTTCCAGGAAGGAGCCCTTGGCCCATTCGTTGAAAGCCCCCATCGAGGGGCCGCACCAGACCTGGTAATCCAGCTTGCGGCTTTCGTCGCCGGCCAGCGGCCAGCGGGACGACTGGCTGAGGTACCAGCGGAAGACCAGGGCCATTTTGAATTTAGGTTCTTTTTCGGCCCGCTCGGCCTTGGAGGGGTCCCGTTCCAGGAAATATTCGCGGGTCCCGCGCCAGATCTCGTCGAAAGAGGCGCGGAAATAATCCCGCTCCATCACCGCGCGCGTTTCGGCGGGGATCTCCTCAAAACTGTTATAGGCGCGGTAATAGTCGTAAAGCTTGTTGGCGCGCATGGCGAACATGGTGCCGCGCTTGAGTATCTGGACTTTTACGCCCATCTCGAACATGTCCGCGGCGGCGGCCATGGCCACGTCGGCCTGCTCCGCCGCGGCAAGCAGTTTCCGTACAAGGCCGGAGGTTCCGGACTCTACGCAGGCCTGGTTCACGGAGCCGACAACTATGTAGGCGGCGCCCATCATGAAAGCGGCCGCGGCAGATTCGGGGGAAGCTATGCCGCCGCCGGCGCCAACCCTCAGCCCGGAAGCGTACGCGCGGTCCTCCTGTATCCTGTCCCGAAGGGCAATTATGGCGGGGAGCAGGTTAACGAGCGGCCTGTTGTCCGTATGGCCGCCCGAATCCGCTTCGGCCGTAACGTCTTCCGCCACGGGGATATGGGAGGCGAGCCCGGCCTGCTCCGCGGTAAGCTCGCCGCGCGAGACCAGTTCCCGTAAAAGTTTTTCCTCGGGAGGGGAGAAGAAGCGCGCCGCGACTTCAGTGCGCGAGATCTTCCCTATTACGCGGTTAGGGGTTTCTATCCCGCCGGCGGTGTTGCGGCGTATGCCGGCCGTGCGGAAACGTATTAGCGGAAGGGTAAGGTTTATGAAAGCGGAAGCTTCTATAAGGCGCACGCCCCTGCGCAGGTAGAGGTCCACCAGCGCAGTTTCCAGGGCGGGATCGGAGGGGCTGCTGATAAGGTTTACCCCGAAATTAAAAGAAGGGCCTGACTGCATGCGGTCTATGGCTTTTTCCACTTCCCCGAGCGGCTGCCCGGCCGACCCGTAGAAGCCCAGCATCCCGGCATTCCCCAGGGCCTCCGCCAGCTTAGTGGAACTTATCCCGTTGGCCATCGAGCCGCCCACATAGGCGTATTTCAGGTTATGCGCCCGGCAAAAACCGGGGTCCCCGAGATTAGCGGGCAGGCAGCCCGGCAAAATAGCGGCGGAAGGGGAAATGCCCGGGGTGAAAACGGGGTTCCCGTCAAGGATAGCAAGGGAGTACGGCCTGCCGAGGTCGCGAAGGCACGAAACCGCCTCGGCCGAGTAAGGAAGGGAAAGGGGAATTTCCGCGTTTTGCGCTGGTGAAGGCAAGCTGTTCTCCATGGGCCGCTTGTTCTTTATGTAATGGGACCGGCTATCATTATATATGTTTCCCTTATAACGGGTCCAGACTAAAATATCCGCCATGCCATATCCACCGGGCCTGCCTTGGTACGGGGCGGCCGCAGTATTGTATTATAACTGCATATGGAACCCGTGAACGATGGCCCCGCCTGCGTTGTGTGGGAATTGACGCTGGCCTGCAACCTTAAATGCCTGCACTGCGGCTCCACCGCCGGCGGCAGGCGGGCGGAAGAGCTTTCCCCAGGGGAAGCGCTCGAGCTTTGCGCGGACCTTAAAAAAAGCGGCTGCAGGGGGGTAGCCCTCATGGGCGGCGAACCGCTCCTCAGGAAGGATTTTTTCGCAATAGCCTCCAGGGTGCGGGAACTGGGCATGGAGCTGTCCGTCATCACCAACGGCACGATATATTCAGAAGATATTTTCAGGAAGCTTAAGGAGCTCGGGCCGCGCGCGGTAGCCGTCAGCCTGGACGCCGCAGGTCCCGCCCTGCATGACAGGATACGCGGCGCCGCCGGCGCGTTCGAAAAGACCCGGAAATTCATGGAGCGCTGCCTCGCGGAAGGTCTGCCTTTAAGCGTCATCACCACCGTGCACAAATTGAATATCCTCGAACTGCCCGGGCTGAGGGACCTGCTGAAGGGCCGCGGCATAGCCTGGCAGGTGCAGACGGCGGGGGCGGAGGGCGGGCGCTTTTCTAAAGAATTCCTGCTGGGCCCGGAAGAATTCTATTCGGTCGGGCTTTTCGTGGAGGCGTGCCGCCGCGAATACGGCCCGCGGGTCCTGCCGGTGATAGGCGCCCACGACCTTGGCTATAATTCCCTGCTGCTTAAGAACGTTTCTTTGTATGAAAAGTGGGAGGGCTGCCAGGCCGGGATTTCCGTGGCCGGCATACGCAGCGACGGCGGCGTAATGGGCTGCCTGGCCATCAATTCCCCGGAATTCATAGAAGGCAATGTGCGTGAAAAAAGTTTTTATGAGATCTGGAACCGTCCCGGGGCTTTCAGCTATACGCGCGGGTTCAAAAAAGAGCTGGCCGGCGGCAATTGCTCGGCTTGCGCGCACGTGGAAAAATGCCGCGGGGGCTGCAGCGAGATGTCGCTGATGAAGACCGGCGGGCTCCACAACGATCCGTACTGTTTCTGCCGGCTTGAAAAGGAAATGTTCCGGGAGGAACTCGAAAACCCGCTGAATAAACTGGGGTTCAAGCTTGGCGGCCTGGCCGCCAAAGGTGCTCCTGGCCGCTTGGGCCGTATCTTTTCAGGGGACAGGAAGGGCGGGGAATGAAACTGAATGTAGGCTGCGGATATAACCGCGTAGAAGGCTGGCTGAACCTGGATTCTTCTCCTGCTTCGGCGGCGGACAGGCTGATGCAGGCCCATGACCTGGAGTTCGGGAACTCTTCGGCGAGCGCTATAAAGGCCCTCCAGGTCATAGAGCATCTCGGCTTCTTTAAAACCAAGTTCTTCCTTTCCGAGTGCTGGCGGGTTTTAGAGGCGGGCGGAACCCT
This sequence comes from bacterium, assembly GCA_021845705.1. Lineage (GTDB taxonomy): Bacteria > Elusimicrobiota > Elusimicrobia > Elusimicrobiales > UBA9959 > UBA9959. The sequence continues at coordinate 7,348 of JAJZVJ010000019.1, read as the reverse complement.
TGAACTGGAAACTCCCGATATCGCAAAAACCTTCGAGACCTTCCTCGCCGGGGACCGGGTGGCCAGGGAGGCCTCTTTAGGCTGGGTATACGGCTCTGAAACACCGGGAATGAACCACCTCTATTGTTTTCCGAAGGAATTGCTTCAGGAACTGCTCGCGGGCGCGGGGTTCGCCGTTAAAAGTTCCGAAGAATTTTATTTCCAGCCCGGGCGGCCCGCGCTGCGCTTCGAGGCCGTAAAAACCGAGGGGGACAAGCAGGCCCTCGGCGCCGCGCTGCGCCGGCGTCTGCTGGACGGGGGGCTGCCTGATTTTTCCTGCGAGCTGGCCTTGGCGGGATTGGAGTCAGTGACGGAAAAACTGGTGAAAGCCGGGGGGGATCCGGGGGGGGAACTGGACCTGGCGCTTTACAGCGCGCCGGCCGTGCTTGAATACTTCGCCCTGGCGGAGGAAAATGAAAGGCACCCCTCGCGTGAGGCCGGAGCCTGCGCCCGCCTTGCAGGCTGGAACCTGCAGGGACGTCTCGCGGCCGGCTACGCTTCGGCGATAGAGAACGGCAGTTCCCCCGCGGCGGCTTTCGAGGCGGCCAGGGAACTGGGGCGCGGGCTTATCGCCGCGGCCCTGGCGGAAAATCCGGCTCCTTTCGGGCCTTCTCCCGCAGTCGGGGCTCCCGGGGTGTTCACTCCTGAAACGGCCGCGGCCTGGGAATTCAAAAGGAAGTTCCTGCCGCCTGAGGCATAAATTTGCAGCAGGTATGGCAAATAGTATAATATTAGGGTAATGGAAGGGGTCGGACTTATAGGTGTCCGTCCTCTTTTTCGACTTAAGATAGCAAGAACGCGGGTTAAGTGAAGCCCGCGTAATTTCACAGGAGAACCAATAAATGAAAAAGACAGTACTGTTCGCTCTGCCCCTTGTAGCGCTGATGTTCGCCGTTGCCTGCAAAAAGCAGGAAGCCGCTGAGACCGCCGCCCCCGCAGCGACCGAGCAGGTTGCCGGGACCGCCGTTGAGGCGACGCCTGCCGCCGCCACCACCGCCGCCCCCGCCGCCGCTCCGGTTGCCGCCCCGGCCAAGCCCGCCGTAAAGAAAGGTAAATAAGCCTTTGTCTTTTAACGAAGTAACCTGCCGGCGTCCGCTTAAAGCGGGCGCCGGCTTTTTTTCGTCCTCAAAATAGATTAGAATTCAGTAATGTTCGCTGGCAGAGGACCAATATATGAAAAAACTTTATGAGCTTGGCGCAAAGACGGGCCTTAACCGGACCGAGGTGAACCGTGTGGCAAGATTCGGCGTACTGGGCCTGCTGGCCGTGGGTCTGGCCGGGCTGGCGGCCTGTTTCAAGGCCCAGAAAACAGCGGCGCCGGCCCAAACGTCCAACCCGCGTACACTGCAGGACCTCGCCGACTCGGTGAATAAAAGTACCGCCGCCCCGGCGCAGGACGGGAAGAACACCAACTGCGGGCCCTATCCCGGCTATCCCTGCGGCACGCGCTATTTCACGGTAAGCGCCGCCGATTTCTTCGGGCGGGCATGATGAGAAAACTTGCCGCTCTAACGGCGCTGCTGCTGCTTCCTTCCTTCGCTTTTTCGTTCGACTGCCCGGAAAAATCATCCGGTGAAAGAACCGAAGACTGCCCGTGGGCGGGGGTCGCCCGTCTGCTGAACGAAAGGGCCGCGGTGGACGGCGGCCTGGAAAAGATATTTTCCGCCGACGCTCCCGGCCTGCTGCGCCAGTTGGACGCGGACCGGGCCAACGCCGCGGTCCTCAAGCTTTGGGGCAAAAGCGTGAATTACGACGAGCTGGCCAAAGGCGAGATAGTGAACCCCGCCATACTGGCCTTCCTCTCCGCGCGTCTCGGCGTGGCCGGGCCGCGCGGTAAAATAATTCACGCCGGCGTCGACCATACCTACGGCTACCTTTTCAGCCTGCTGCCGACCAGCTTCGGCTACAAGCGCGCCCGCTGGGTGCGGCCGGACATAGAGACCGGGCTGGGCCTGCCGCGCGGATCGCTCGGCCCTTCTCCTTCGGAAGGGACCCTGCTCGGCAACGTGACCTGCCTTGCCGGCGGGATCGCGCTGAAGGACGACAAGGCCGCGATGGCGCTGCTGAAAAAAACCGGGGCTTATTGCTCAGGCGCCGTAAAAAAATTCTCTTTCGCCGCCGTCGGGCACGAACGCGTTTCGGAGGAGGTGGTCCTTCCGGGCGGTCGTAAAGTAGTGCTTCGCACCGACCTCGTGCCCTTCAGGAAAGAGGCGGGGGGTAATTCCCACCTGCTGGTGTATTCGGTCTACGACTCGTCCCTGAAAAGGGCTTATCTGGTGACGGCGTTCCCCGTAAATTCTTCTTTCGCAGCCGCCGCGGTCTCTCCTTCCGGGCTCGGGGCGGACAAGCCGGTACTGACGCGCTATAACGCCTATGTGGAAGGACTTACGGACGCCGGGGAATTTAAGGGTACGCGCACCGCGGCCTGGATGAAAAAATGAAGAGAAACCTGCCGGTTCTTTTACTGGCCGGGCTGGCCGGCTGCGGCAACTATTTCTCCGTTAAGGTTCCGTACCGGGTACCGGACACACCGAACGCACTGGCCGCCCGCCAGGCTGTCGGCGGACTTTATTTGGTAGTAAAGGTCAGCCCTGAAAAAGAAGAAGCCATCCTCGGCGGCCTGGCGAACCTGCTGCCGCATGCCTCCGCTCCCGAGCCAAGGCCGGAGCTGCTGGCAAAGCTGGCCGCGCGCGCGCTGGCCGGCCCGGGTTCCGGAGTATGCGCCTGGCGCGTGGATAAAGGCGGAGAAGCGCGGGATATGTTCCTGCCCGAGATTAAACCTTCCGGCCTGCTGTTGATCTCTCCGGGACGGCCGGATATCACCCTGAAGAACGAGGAGCGCAGCTCGGTTTACTACGACAAGAACAAGCAGAAACAGACCGTCAAGAGCAAGGTCTGGGTTTACAGCGCCTCCCTGGGCGCGGAGGTCAGGCTGCTGTCCGTGCCCGGTCTGGCCGAGCTGGACTCCTGGCGCGACACTTTCACTTATGCCGAGGACCGCGCGGACAAGTCAAAGGACGAAGAGGACTGGTACGCTGAAAACGAAGAGAAAATTTACACGGCGCTGGCCTTACGGCTGCAGGCGCGTTATGTCGGCCGGCCGGCAGTCCGGTTAAGGCCTGTTTTTAAGAAGGCAAAAGACAAGGGATCCGAAGAGGCCGAGAAATTGGCCAGGCAGAACCGCTGGGACGGGGCCGAAGATATCTGGAAGAAGCGCGTTGCCGCGGGCGGCTGGAGAGACCTTTTCGACCTCGGGGTTTCCGCGGAACTGAAAAAGGATTATAAAGGCGCGGCTGCCTATTATAAGCGTGCCGAGGCGGCCGCTGCCGGGGACAAAGAGGCTGACCCGGTCAGGTGGGGAGAAATTTACAGGGACCTTGACCTGGCCATGACCGCCGCACCGGCCGCGGCCTGCGACGGCGCCTGGTTCGGCGTAAGAACGGCCGTCCTTCCCGTTACGGACGAGACTACCAGCATTGACGGCCCCCAGCTGGTCAGGCAGCTGCTCTATGAGCGCCTCAGGGAAGCGGGTTACGACGTGCTTACGCTCGAGGAGACGGACGAGGCGCTGCGCAGGCACGGGTTTTCGGACGGCGGGCAGCTGGCGGCGGCAAAGCCGGCCGAGATCGCCAGGTGGCTCGGCGCCGGACGCCTGGTATACGGCCGCCTGACCGACTACGGAGAGGTAATGGCCGGGGTTTATAACCGGCGCATGGTGAAAGGTTCCATCCTGGTCCGGGAACCGGGAAAGGCGGACCTGGTCTTTAAGGAGAACGTAGTAAAGGTCAAGACGCCCAAAAGTTTCCTGGGCGGTATGTTTAGCCAGCTGGCAAGGGGCTTGACCGAGCGGATACAGAATAAGCCGCTTGCTTACGAGGCCGGGCTTTTCGCGGTGGGAGTTACGGAAAACCTGCCTGCCGCGCTTAAGGACGCGGGCCGGTAAACCGCCCTGGATCCGCACCCCCCCCGGCTACCCCTGCAACAACAGCGGCCAGGAATGTTCTACGTTCCGGGACCCGGATCTTCGCAAGAAGCGTCGCCGAGGTCCCTTCCCGCGGCACGACCTGGTTCCAGGCGAGCGCCGCCTGCACCAATTCCGGCAAGCACCTTATTACGAACGCCGAGTGGCAGGCCGCCGTAACCGGGACCACGGACCCGGGAGCGACCGGCACGGCGCCGAACTGCAATGTTTCAGGAGCCGGGCCTACCACCGGGGGCGCGGGTTTAAGCTGTCTTTCAAACTATCAGGTAGAGGACATGGTGGGCTCTTTATGGGAATGGGTGGCCGACTGGGGAACATATACCGCGAACCCGGGAAACGGAGACTGGTCCTCGCTGGGGTCTTCTTATAACGGGGACCTGGCGGGCGGCTTGCCCTCGTATATCCCCATATCTGCAATGGCGCGCGGAGGCGCCTATAACTCCGGGGCTAATGCCGGTGTTTACGCCTTTAAAAGTTTTCTTCCTAACGCAAGCAAGGATAACGTGGGGCTCCGCTGCGCTATGCGGCTGCGCTGACGCCCTTAGTCTCTCTCGAAGACAAGCAGGGTTTCGGCGTGCGGCGTGTTCGGGTAGAAGTCGAAGCCGGCGGAGCGGGTTATCTTGTATTTCTCAAGGAAGAAAGCCGCGTCGCGGCCCTGCGTTATGGGGTTGCAGGACAGGTAGATTATCTTTTTCGGCAGTATTTCCATTATCCGCTTTATAACCTTGTTGTGAAGGCCGGCGCGCGGCGGGTCAAGCACCAGTATGTCCGTGCCGTCAAAAAGACCGTCAGCCGTTTTCTCGGAAAGAGAACAGACCATTTCGAAATTAGAAGCCCCGTTCGCGGAGGCGTTCAGGGCCGCGTACTTCGCCGAGTTGGCGGAGGATTCCACGGCGTAAACCTTGCCGGCCAGGTCGCGCAGCGTCAGCCCTATCACGCCCACGCCGGAGTACAGGTCAACCAGTTTCCCGCATTTAAAGGCCGCCGCGCGGATCTCCTTAAGCGCCTCTTCGAAAAGTTCTATGTTGTTCTGGAAGAAACAGTCGAAACCGTACGAGAACTTCCCGCCGAGTATTTCCTCGGTCACGAAGTCGTTACCCCAGGAGTTCATTATCCCGTCCACCTGGCTGACCGAGCTGACGGGGTTGGAGTATACCGCCAGGAAGCCGTCCAGGCCTTCTATGTTCATTTCCGGGAGCTCTATGTCCTGCCGCTTCACGAAGAGCGCCGCCACCCGCGAGCCGGGATTTTTCGCTTCGCGGATTATCAGCGTCTTCAGGTCCGCGGTGGAAAGTTTCAGGCCGTTCAGTATGGCAAGCACCCTGAGCGCGGCGGCGTTGGTTTCGGGGCTTATCAGCGCGCAGCCTTCAGGCAGCAAATATTTCTCGCGGAAATTGCCGCGCTTATGAAAGGCGAACGAAAGCGCCCCCGGCTCGCCGGTAAAGCTGTATTCTATCTTGGTGCGGTAGCCGAAGGTTTTTTTTGCCGCGTAGAATTTGTCCAGACGGATAGTTTCCTTGGTGGTCTGGTAAAGCAGGTCTTCGATCAGGCCTTTCTTGGTCTCGCACTGGAACTCATAGTCCATTACCTGCCACGGGGAGCAGCTGAGATAGTGGTCTTCTTTAGGCGCCACGCGCTTAGGGGAGGGCTTGATTATCTCAAGGAGCTCGGCTTCCGCGAAATTCTTCTTTTCAAAGGTTACGCGCACGCGGGCGGTTTCCTCCGGCAGTACGCCGTAGCAGAACACCACCTTGCCCTCGTTCCGGCCGAGGGCCTTGCCCTCGCCGACTATCTTTTTGAATTCCAGGGTTATTTCCCTCATAATAAATCCGCCTCGCCCGCTTTCCCGATGACGGCCGCCATTTTTCCGGCGGGCATTGAATTTAGCGCCGCGCACGTATAAATGGCTTATTCTGCGCGTTCCTATTTTATATACTACAATTTAAGGGGATTCCTTGCTATCGATGACAGACTTCTTCAGGGCTTTTTCCAAGGCTGATTTTCCGCGGTTCTTCCGCGGGGTAGTGCTTTCTATGGCGGGCGCGGCGCTGCTCATGAATTTAACCGCTTCGTGGAAGGCCTACAGGAACGAGCCGCTGCGCGAGGCGGCGTCCCGCTCGCTTATGGCGGAGGAGTCTTCCTTTTTTTACGCTTCCGGCCTTGCCGAGCCGGTGCCGGTGGCCGCACTTAAACTCGCGATGGCGGCCGGGGCGGAACCGGACAAGGCGGTGCGCCTTGAGGGGCTGGCGGTGTTCGCTGTTCTCGCCGCTCTTACTTTCTTCGTCCTCCGGGCCCGTTTCGGCGAAGCGGCCGCCGCTATGGCGGTTCTTTTCCTGTCCGCCAACCCTTATATGGGCTATTACGCTATGCAGGGGTCTTCGCACCTGTACGCGCTGGTTTTTCTGCTTCTCTTCTGGCATTATTTCGACGCTCCCGAACACAGCGCGGCCGACGCTTTGCTGGCCGGTTTATCCGGAGGGCTGGCGTGCCTGTGCAGGGCGGACGCCGCCCTGGCCCTGCTGGTCCTGGCCGCGGCTTCCTGGGCCTTGAAGCGCCGCGCTTTCGGCCTGAAGCGGGCCGGTCAGGCGCTTGGGCTGGCTTTATTGCTGGCGCTTCCTTACGCTGTTTATCAGAAGACGCATTACGGCAGCGGTTTTTACGCCCAGGAACTCAGCCTGCGGCGGTGGGCGACCATAGACCGTTACGGCTACAGGCCGCCGGGCTATTCCGGGTTGTGGCCTTCGGAAGACGGCCGGACGCCCGCCCCGGCCGGGCCGCTGGGGGCCGCCGCTTTCGTCCTGCGCGCCGGGCCGGCAGGCGCCCTGCGGGAAGCGGCCGCCGGGCTTGGACGCGCCCTGCTTCACGAACTGCCGCGCATCCTCTATTATAAGTTCCTCCTGGTCCTGGTTTTCCTAGGCCTTTACGCCGCCGCGGCTTTAGGGAAGGAGCGCCTGCTTTTTTTCCTGGCCGCCGGCCTGCTGCCGGTACTGCCGCTGGCGTCCATAAACCAGGTTCCCGCTGCGGGCGGGATAGAACTGCGGTATTATCTCTGGTCCCTGTGGGCGCTCTGCGCCCTGGCGGGGCTTGGCTTCCAGGAAACGCTGGCCTGGGTGGAAACAGGAATAAAAGAGTGGGTGGCCGGCAGGATAGAACCGCTGGTAAAAGCCGGTGGAAAAAGTAAAAGGAAGGTTTCCAGATGATAGAGAACAACAAATATAAATTCACGGCGGTAGTGATATTCATTTTTCTGGTGCCTTTTTTGCTGCTGAGCCGGCACTTTATCTACGGGGAAAGGGATCTCCAGAAAAAGGACACCCTGAATTACCT
>JAJZVJ010000018.1 GCA_021845705.1 bacterium | reverse complement strand
AAGGCATCTCCAGAAAAACGACACCCTGAATTACCTTGAACTGCGCACCATGACGGGTGCGGGAATAATTTCCAATGTGCTTAACCTCAACTACAGCCTGGCCCGGATAGCCGGAGAGAAACGTGCCTCGGGTGAAAAGGCGCTTAAAAACGAACTTTCCACCAGGGTGAGGGAAAACCCTTTCATTTATTCGGAACTGGCGCTGCTGAGCGCGTCGGGGGCCGAGCTGGCCCGGTTTTCGGCGGAGAAAAGCGTCGCTTCCCGTCTTGATTATTCTAAAAGCCAGGTCTTTTCCGAGGCCAAACAGACCCGTTCCCCGGCCGGGGCGGTAGAGTACGGCGAATACACCCCGCCCGCGCTGGTGCTGGCCGAGCCGGTAATAAGCAAAGGCCCCGGGCCTGCCTATTACCTGGCCGGGAGGCTCAGCCTTGCCTACATCGGAGAGGTCGTGCGCCTGATGGGGCGCAATTCCTACGGGAACTTCGGCCTTATCGACATGGGCGGGCAGGTTATCGCGGACTCGATGAGCATGTCTATAGTAAAACCCGGGCTGAAGGCCCCGGCCGAGGTCTTAAAGCTGCTCTCGATGGCGACGGAGAGGGAGGACAGTAATTTCGCCAGCGAAGTTTATTTCCGCGGCCATGTTCTGCTGGTCTCGGTCTCGAATGTGGGCGGCTCTAAATGGTGGATATACGAAATAATGGACTCCGGGGACATGCCTGTGCGCAAGGTTTCGTCCTGGGCCTGGCGGGTGGTGCTGTCCGGGGTGCTCATGATAATGATTTTCGGCGTGTTCACCTGCAAACTGGCGCTTTACTGGCTTAAGGATCAGCCCTGAGTCGGGCGCAATGTAATACGCGCGCCGGTAATTAACGGCGCTCCCGGTTTCCCTGACCGGCGTTATACGATAATTTGGTCCTCTCTGGGCCCTTCGGGTAATCCGAAGGGCCTTTTTGCCCTTGTGCCGCCGGCCGGGGCGGTGTATATTCATTATGATGAGGTTTAACCGCCTGGTATCCAACCTGCTTCTGCTGCTGGCCCTGCCGGCGGCCGTTTTCGCTTCCGGCCTGGAAGAGGAACGCAGCAGGGCGTCGGCCCTTTTCGACGGGAACCAGGAGGTCCGCCCTCCCGTCGCCGATCCCGGCGTGGAGCAGCGCGGCGCGGAAGCGGATTTTCTCAGGCAGATGAAAGAGGTCCTGTCTTCCGGGGCGTGGGACGGCCCCGCGCCTCAGATCCGCCCCTTCATGTTCAGGAACTCCGGGGAAGGCTGGACCGCCCAGGCCCAAAGCGCCGGGCTGGAGGGTTTTCTCTGGACAAAGAAAGAGCTGGAAGGAAAATACGGGACCGCCCCTTTTTCGGGCCAGCTCGGAGACTATTTCAGCTATCTTGACGCGCTTCTGAAGCCCGTAGCCTGGACCGGGGAATTGCGCGCCGCGCTTTCGGACCTGAAAAATTCACAGCTGTCTGACGGAGAAAAGAACGCGCGGCTGAACGCCATGCTGGAGAATTATGTTTCCGGCCTGCAGGCCAACATGGAGGCTGACGACGCGGCGGCCTGGGCGAAGAAGGCCCGCATCTACGAACTTTTCCCGCGCGCTTATAACCTGGCGGGTCGGCGCGGCGCCCAGGGTTTTAAATCCCCGTCTGACCCCGCTAAGACCCTTTTCTTCAGGGATTTCAGGGCGTCGGATTTCGACGCGATCAGGAGAATGGGCTTCGATACCGTGTGGCCCATGGGCATACTCCCGATAGGGGTGAGGGGGCAGACCGGGAGCGGCGGCGGTTCTCCGTATTCCATCAGCGACCACGGGACCGTAAATCCCGACCTCGGGACGGAAGAGGACTTCCGGAACTTCGTCAGGACGGCCCACCAGGCCGGGCTGAAAGTAATAGTGGATTTTGTCGTCAACCATACCTCCCTGGACTCCAAACTTCTGGCCGAGAACCCGGATTATTTCGTCAGCTACCGCTACGACGGGCCCTGCCCCGGGGACGGCTATTTCGAGACCTATTGGAACGGCGGGAAATACTGCGTGCATAACGGCGGCTTCGAGTATGGCGGCGGGATCGCCAGCTGGATAGACACGGCCCAGATAAATTATTCCAACACCGCCCTGCGCGCCAGGATGACGGAAACGGTAAAAGGCTGGGTCACCAAGTTCGACGTGGACGGGTTCCGGGTGGACATGGCCTACCTGGCCCTGAACAATGTTTTCGCGCGTACCTGGGGCAAAAGCATGCCGCACGAAGAATTTTACAGACAGCTTATCTGGACGGTAAAAGCCGCGAAGCCTTCCGCGGCCTTCATGGCCGAGGCCTACGCTTACCAGGAAGACCTGGGGGCCTGCGGCTTCGATACTATCTACAGCAAACAGGAAGACTCCCGCCCGGAAGGGCAGACGGGCTGGTATAACGCTACCGAGGCTGGCGGCGCCTCGCAGATACAGAGCTCCGTCAACAGGGCCGCGTTCCTGGCCTGGCAGACCGGCGGCGCGGGGTCGGTGATGTTCATAGGCAACCACGACGAGCAGGCGCCTGAGAAAGTTTACGGCCGGCGCCTGCCCGCGGCCCTCGCGCTGACTTTCCTTTATCCCGGCTCCGTCATGATGTATTCAGGCGCGGAGATAGGCTATGACGCGGCTACCTCCGGAGAGCAGAAGCCGCTTCCTTTCAGCGTTCCCTGCCGGATAAACTGGAGTGCCGGAGACCCGGCGGTTAAAAAAACATACCAGGACGTGCTGGCCCTCTCCGCGCGAATGCGGGCGGAACTTGGCGACTACGAAATAGAGCCTCTCTGGCCCGGGCCGGGCCAGGCGTGGGCCGGCTATATCATGAAGTCCAAGGATAAGCCGGGCTTGAGGCGCGCCGTTATAGGGAATATAACCTGGAATTCCACCCGCGCCGAAGTTCCGCAGGCCGGTTTCAGCGGCAGCCTGGAGCCGGGGGAGTACAGGGTCCTGGAACTTCCCTGATTTGCTATAATTACCCGGGGATCAAGGTATTCATAAACATCAAGCCAGGGAGGAAGAGTGCTTCGTTCGAACCCGCATTTGATAGAGATCAACACGAGGCTGTGGCTTAAGCAGCTGCGGGTAAAATATTCCCTGCCGGAGATGAAGCTCTCTTCCGTGCCGGACGAGGAATGGCAGGAGCTGCGGCACCTGGGCATTGATATCGTCTGGCTGGTCGGGGTCTGGGAACCCAGCCCTGAGTCCGAGCGCATAGCGCGCGAAGACAAGGTCCTGCTGGAGGATATTAAAAATATTCCTCCCGGCTTCGGCCCCGAAGCGGTAGGTTCGTCCCCGTATTCCGTCCACTGGTACCGCCTCAACTCCGAACTCGGCTTTGAATGGGAGCTTAAGGCGCTCAAGGAAAAGCTGAATTCCATGGGCATGAAGCTGCTGGTGGACCTGGTTTCCAACCATACCGCCAGGGACAATCCCTATATAAATGAAAAGCCGGACTGCTTTATAAACGGTTCGGTAGAGGATTTCAGGGAACATCCCGATTGGTTCTTCGAGGTTCCCGACGGGGATAAAAAGCGCTACATCGCCTACGGCCGGGACCCCAACTTCCCCGCCTGGACCGACAGCGCGCAGCTTAACTATTTTAACCCGGCTACGCGGGACCGCATGCTTTCCGTCCTTATGCGCATAGGCGACATGGCGGACGGCGTGCGGTGCGACATGGTGATGCTCACCCTCAACGAGATCCACGAAAGCACCTGGGGCTGGCTGCTTGGCCGCGGCGGGTTCAAGCGTCCTAAAGACGAGTTCTGGGAGGGCGCTATACGCGCCGTAAAGGAAAAATTCCCGCAATTCGTTTTCCTGGCGGAGGTATACTGGGGGCTTGAGTGGCGCGTACAGGAGATAGGTTTCGATTACACCTACGATAAGGGTACTTACGACCGCCTGCGTTTCCAGGGCCCGCAGGAAGTGCTTGGCCACCTGCGTGCCGAGAAGCTCTACCAGAAGCGGTCGGCGCGCTTCATAGACAACCACGACGAGCAGCCTTCTCTGATCGCTTTCGGCAGGCAGAAGGCCCTGGCCGCCGGGGTCGTGGTCTCCACGATAAAAGGCCTGCGGTTCTACAATGACAACCAGCTTGAAGGCATAAAGGTGCGGGTTCCGTTGCAGCTCAAAGAACTTTACGAGCGCGTTACCGACCAGGAAGTGAAAAAATTTTACGCCAAGCTCCTGAAGATAACCGACCACCCCGCGTTCCACGGCGGGGAATGGGCGCTGCTGAACGTGCGCCAGTGCGACCAGGATAACCTGACCAACGCCAATATCCTTGCCTGGTCCTGGGCGCAGCGCCGTACCCTTAAGATAGTGGTGGTGAATTATTCAGGAGCGGACTCCTGCGGCGTGGTGAACGTCTCCATCAAAAGCGAAGGCGACACTACCGCCATCTTCGAAGAACTTTCCGACCGGTTCTTCTCTTTCAAGTCCGGTGAACTGGCGGGCGGCCTCAAGCTGCCGCAAATGCCGCCGTATTCCTCCTACATCTTCGACGTGGAATTCTGATCCCGGCTGGCAGCCTTATGGTTCCCTTGCCAGGGTGAAGGCGGCGACGGACCCGGCGCCGGCCTTCCTGAATTCAGAAGCCAGCTCTTCAAGCGTCGCCATCGTGGTGGCGACGTCGTCCACCAGGAGAATATTCCTTCCTTTGACTATCGTCCTGTCGGCGACCCGGAAAGCTCCCGAAATATTGGCCTTCCTTTTTTCTTTTGAGAGGGCGGTCTGGCTCGGGGTGTTCCTGGTCCTCACGGCCACGTTCTTCAGATGGAAAAGATTACCGCGGGCGGCAAGGCCCGAGGCCAGCAGTTCCGCCTGGTTGAAACCGCGCTCCCTGCTTTTGGCCGGATGCAGCGGCACCGCGGCGGTGAAATTGTAGCGCGCCAGTTCCGGGAAAGCCTCTAGAGCGGCGGCCATTCTCCCCGCCAGATATCCGGCCAGGTCCTCCCGCGCCCTGTATTTGAAAGCGTGCACCAGCGAGCGGAGCTGCGGGTTGAAGACGAAAGCCGAACGGACAAGCGCCAGCGCCCCGGCGGCCTTTCCGCGGCAGTCGCGGCAGGACCTTCCGCCGCCGGCGAGGGGCAGGCCGCAATGCGCGCAGTGAAGTTCCGGGAGCGGCTCCAGGCCCGCGGCGCAGGAGGCGCAGAGCGGCGCGGGCTCAAGGTAATGCAGGTCCAGCCCGCAATGCGCGCAGGTCCGCGGCAGCAGCGCGTTAAGCAGCCACTTTCCGGCCCTGGTAAGTCCCGGTTTCATATTCTTCCGCCCCCTGTCTTCTCCCCCGGCCGCCCGCGGTTTAGAACTGGAACGTGAGCGTGCTTCCAGCCTGGTAGGAGACGTATTCTTCCTGCTTAAGATATTTGTGCCACAGGCGCTGGAGCCCCAGGTTGAAAGTGAGGCGCAGGTTTTTCGCCGCTTCGTAATCCGCGCTGGAGTTGAGCGAGAACAGATTATTGTTGTCCGCGATCGTGATCGGGGAGGACTTTATCGCGTAGCTGAGCGTCGTAGTCCAGACTATCCGGTTGGTGAAAACTATCACCTGCTTCATGAAGGGGAGTTTTAAACCTTTCGGAAGCTGCAGGTCCGTTTTGATAAGGAGGCTCGGGGTGATGGTTTTCGTATTGGCCGTCACCACTCCCAGGGCCGCCTTGGTAACGTCGGAGGCATAATCGGCCTTGGGGGTAAAGCGGAATTTCTTGTAGTCGAAAGTGGTCTGCAGGGTGGCGTCGTCGTGCCTGGTCTCCTGGGTGATCTGCCGGACCCGGAGGTCCTTCTTATCGGTGAGGCGCAGGTTATAGCTGGCCGCGGTGTCCATAGTGTTGAGCAGTTTGAAGCGCAGGTCCGCCCCGTAGGTCCCGGAGGTGTCGAGCGAGAGGTTTTTAGCCTCATTGGTGTTGCGCGAGTACTTGAGGTTTATGGTCGCGCCCTGCGCCCAGCGCCGCGCGCTGAACAGGTTCTCCAGCTGGGAGAGCGAGACTATCATGTCGGGGAAGGTCCGGTTCACGCTTTTGGAGATAGTGCCGGTGACCTCGGAGCGCTGTACCGAGTTGCTGAAATTGTTGGTGAGAGAAAGGGTGGTAAGCGGCGCCGCCGGGCCTTTGAAGGCGTACCCCTCGAAAGGCTGCCAGCGCTGGGTGGAGGTGATCGTGTCGCGCAGCGTGAGGGAGTTGCGCTGGGCGAAAGGGTTGGACGGCTTAAGGGACTGCCTGAGCCAGAGGTGGTCGCGGGTATTGTACTCGCCTTCGATGTTGCTCCACGAGTCGCCGTCCTGTATCTGGTAATTAGAGGAAAGCACCATCGAGCGCAGCAGGCGGTTCCTGGGCGCCAGGTCGTTGATGTTGAGGGTAAGCCCCACGCCTCCCTGGGCGGTGCGGTTCACGCTTTTTATGCTTCCCGTGGTGAAGACGGCGGAGGACTGCGCGACCGTGACGGTAGTAAGGGTCAGATTGTTGTTCTCTATGGTGGTGACCGAGTAGTTCGCCGAAGGGTTAAGCCAGCGGGCGAACAGGAGGTTGGAATTGAACTCCACGGTCTGCTGCATGGACTTATTGTAGTGCTCCGTCCGCAGCGGGTCAGAGACCGGGGAGCGCTGTTCGTTGGCCGTCTGCAGCGAATAGCCGGGGTTGAAGGAAGAGCCGTTCCAGGGAATGAAGGTCAGCTTTGCGCCGTAGGAGTCCGTCCGTTCGTCGGTCTCGTACAGCCCGTCCGTGAGCAAAAGCCGGCTTGCGTCGTAGTTTATCTTGTTGCGCCCGAGCGAATAATTCAGGTTGAGGGAGCGCGGCAGCACCGGGATGGAGCCGGGCAGCGAATAGGCAAGGTTCGCCGCGTAAAGGTTCTTGTCGTCCTTGCGGCTCAGCAGGCTGTAGTCGGTTATCCCCTTCGTGTAATTAAGGCCCAGTTTCGGCAGCGCCCCGAGGCTGAGGTTGCCGGAGGCCGTGCCGTCGAACTTGTTCACGCGCCCCTGCTGCAGGGAGTTGACAAGGTTGTTGGAGCCGGTGGTCAGGGTGTTGGGCGTCTCCGTGATCTGCCTGGCCGCGGTGAAGCTCAGGGGGAAGAACGCCAGCCTGGTGATATTCAGGTAGCCCGTCTGCTGCTCGTTGTCCTGGTTGGCTATGGCGGTGACCGGGGTCTGGAAGCTGCGGTCCATAAAGCGGTCCTTGCCGCCGAAACTCAGCCAGCCGGGGATCTCAAAAGCCGCCTCCACTTTGTGCGCGCTGCCCGCGCGCGTAAGGGGTTCCGCAAGATGCAGCTCGTCGAAGTAGACGGTGCCGTGGTGCTCGCTGCCGTCCGTGGCTTCCACGCCCGCTATGAACTGCGGCACCTGCTGCAGGCTCGGGGTCCCCCTCGAGGAGATCTGCACGCCGGGAGTGGACGGGGTCCAGATGTCCGGGATCTTGTCCCCGGTCAGGTCTTCCTGGTTCACTACGATGAGCCGCCAGCCCGTGAAGTTAAGGGGCACCGAGGCCTTGAAATAGTTGTTCATGTCCCCGGCCTTGAGGAAGAAAGAGGCCCCGCTGTCCAGCGGGCCCTGGTTGTTTACCAGGAAGCGGAGCTTGCCGTGCTGGGAAATGTCCAGCGCCGTGGAGAATTTCCTGTAGACGTAGATGGTCGAAGTCGAATAGATGTTACTGTAATCCAGGGCCAGCGTCTGCTCCGTGATGGAGGTGGAATTGGTCTGCTGCTTCTGCTGGCTGACCGAGCCGTAGAGGTTGTTGTAGACCGTGGAAGCGTCGCCGCCCGCGTCGTAAATAGGCGTGTAGCCGGGGTTGTCGTGGTTGTTCACGCCGACGGCCTGCATATTGCCGGGGTCGGTGCTTGACTGCACGGTCCAGCTGTTCCCTACCGCCGAGATGCGCGCGAATTTTATCACGCCGGAAACGGCGCCTCCGGGAGTCTGTTTAAGCGATATCCGGATCTGCTTTATGGCGTTCCACTTATAAGTGTCCGTAGAGGTAATGGCCAGCGGCAGGTACAGCGTGTGCCAGCCGGTAAAGTTAATATTGTCCTTGGGCAGGGAATCGGTCGTGTCCGTGAACATCGCCCCGGTCACATAGCCGAAGCTGCCTCCGGTGAAGTCCTGCCCGTCCAGGCGGCCGTTCTGGTTGAGGTCTTCGGTGTCCAGGCGGCCGTTGCCGGCGCCGTAGCGCTTCGAGCTCTTTCCCGCCGGGGCGTAAAGCCAGCCTATGTCCTCCGCGCTGGAAACCTGGGAGTCGCAGTTGAGGTCCTCGCTTTTAGGGGCGCCGCTCAGCACAAGGCCGGAGGCGCAGGAGAAGCTCTGCCCTCCGGTATTGTCCGCGTCCTCGCTGACCTGGCCCAGGTGTATGTTGAACATCGGGCCTTCGGTTCCGGCAGCGGTGCCGTTACTGCCGTAAACGACCATTTCCAGCACGTTCTTCTGCGAGAAATCAAGCCCGGTAGTGGAAAGCGGATAGACTATCGAGACTTCCGGCGAAACGCTGAAATCGTATTTGAAATCAAGCACCTGCTGGGTGGCGTCCGTGCCGGCGGCGGGGTTTATGTCCTTGGACTTGACGTTCTCGTTGTACCAGTCAAGGGCCAGCGGGTCGGCGGGGCCCTGGACCGGGTTGGCGGTTATGAACCAGTAGTTCTTGTCCATCGCAGGGGAATCTTCCTGCTTAACCCCTTCCATGTTGTCGATCAGGGCGTAGTCGTTAAGGTTCGGGTTTACCCGGCTCTGCGCGGTTTCCGCGCCGAGCGAGGCCTTCAGGCCCAGAAGGTTAAGGCCTTTAAGCTGGGCGTCGCCCTCGTAGACCATCATGCTGTTCGTCAGGTCGGTTACGCTCGGTACGGTATTGGACTTTATCCCGCCCTGGTAAAGCAGGGTGGAGCCGGCGGAAAGGTGGCTGCCGAAATCGTAGGAGACGCGGCCGCCGACCATCGACTGGTTGCCTACCCCGCCGAACGGGGAAACCTCGTAGACTATCTCTATCTTGGAATCCTGGCTTACGCGCTCGGGGTAGTAGAAGGTGATGAAGCCGGAGTCGTAGTCTATGAAGTAATCCTCGTTGCGGCCCAGCTTCTTGCCGTCGACGCGGACCACCTCCGACTGCAGCACTATGTTGGGCTCGAGCAGGAAGGTCTTGAACCTGAACGAATACTCCACGCGGATTATGCGCTTTGAGACAGGCGCCGCCGAGTAGATCTGCGGGTCGGGGACGGAGGGGTTGGAGTCCGACCCGAAAGGGGCTTTCAGCCTGAAAATACCCTGTTCGAAGTCCACTTCCACGTTGTCGGGGTAGACCTGCGGCGGGTTCAGGGAGCTCCCCACGGCGTTCCTGTTGAGGTCCTGCACCTTTAAGGTGAAATTCCCGTTGCCGTTGTCGCGCACGATATTGCTCTGGCCTATGGAATAATAGGTTTTCTGCTCGCAAGTCTGCGCGACCTGCCGGGCGTAGACTACCGGATCGGAAGAGAGCGCTATATCGTTGGGGGTCTTTATTATGGCCGGCATTATCGCCGCGGGCAGCGCGTCGGCGGTGACGGAAGAAGTGGAACCGTTCTGGGAAAGATAAGTCCCGCCGTTGTTCTGGTAGTCTATAATGACCACTTCCTGCGGGTTAAGGGTCCGGTTAAAAGTTACCAGGCCCTTGGTGTAGTCCATCACGTAGTCCACCCCGGGGCTCATGAGCTGGAAGCGGCCGGTGTAAGTGGAGGACTGCACCGCCATATCCTTGCCGCTCATCGCCAGAACGGTAACCCCGTCCACCTGCGCCAGGGTCTGCTGGTCGATGTAGATGCGCTCCGTGCCGGACTTGATGGGCAGGCGGGACTGGTTGCCGAACGTGACGTCGTAATATTTACGGCGCAGGTAATTGGTGTCCAGTATGTCCACGCCCTGGAACTGGGTATTGCCGGTGTACTCGCGGGTCTTCGTAATACCTTTGGTGCGCGAGCCCACGAAGGTCATCTTAAGCCGGTTCGTCTTAAGGTCGGCCCTGATGCCGAACAGCTGTTTGTTGTAGGAAACGAATTCGGTGGAGGGGAGGGACAGGTCTATGTCGCCGAAGGAGACGTTCTGCACCACCTCGTTGGGGTCGCCCTGGTAGACAACGGAGATATCCTGCTTGTCCGTCTTGGTGTCGTCGTAGTCCACGTTCACCGTGATCTTCTGGCCGACCTTGCCCTGCATGCGGACCTGCATCTGCTGGGTTATCTCGAAGAGGCTCAGCGAGCGGGCGCGGGTGACGGTGGTCTGCTCGTTGAGGAATTTCTTGCCGCTGTAACTGAAGGCTATGACCTTGCGCCCCGTCACGGAAAGGCTTGTGCCGGATTCGCGGAACTCCACCTGCGGTTCGGGGAGGGCCAGAGCCTCCGTGGAGATCTCCACCGAGGGGAGAGGGGCGAGCTCTCCGCTGCCGAGGCGGCCTGTTTCCACGGCCTCCCGCGCTGAATTCCAGGAGTCTTCGCTGTAGGAAAAAGGCAGGTTCCCTGAAAGGTCGTCAAGGGTCCCGGTCTCGGCGGCGGTGGAAAGCTCCGTGCCGCCGAGCAGTTTCCCCGGGTCCTTCCTGTCCAGCAGCAGGAAACGGCCGCCGGCGGGGGCCGGCGCGGCGAAGTCGGCTGCGCGCAGCGGCGCTGCGCAGGCCAGGCCGGCGAACAATACAAACATTTTTACCGTCGCTTTCACGTTTATAAAAATCCCGAAACCGCAGAAACAGCCCGGCAGTTATTGTCCGGGCATGCGAAACCAGCGCCGCCGTTGAAAACTTCCACGGCGCCGTCGATATATAATAGAATAAATAAATGCCCGTGCCTATAGCCCGTTTGTACGTGTTGAAGGTGTTCGCCAGGTTCCTGGCGCTCTCGCTGTTCGTGTTCGTATCGCTGCTTGTAATGCTGAATTTCGTGCAGGTTATAGACCAGGGCGTTCTCACCGGTTTTTCTTTCTATTTCCTCGCTAAGAGCATGGTCTACCTGCTGCCTAATGTTCTCGGCATGTCGCTGCCGCTCGCCTTCCTGCTGGCCATGCTTCTCAGCCTGGGAGCCATGTCCCAGGACGGGGAGATAATCGCCCTGCGGGCCGGCGGTTTTTCGTTCTACGAAATACTTTCCTGGGTTTTCTATTCCTCCGTTCTCGCCTCGCTGCTCCTGATGGCCGTTAACAACTGGCTGGGTCCCGTCGCGTTCAAGCGCTCTACCGACTACACCATCTCGATGATAAACAGGGTCACCAAGATAGTGCTGAAGCCCCGCACCTTCCAGAGCATCTCCGACTGGGTCCTTTACGCCTCGGATGTCAACTCTCTTACCGGCGGGATGAAGGGAGTGAAGCTGGTACGCAGGATAAACAATAAGGAGGTCCCGGTTTTCGTTAACAAGATAAACGCCGCCGCCGGGCATTACAGAATGGCCGAAGAAAGCGGCCTGGAACTGCAGCTTACCGACGGCCAGTTCAGCCAGACGGACTGCAAGGATCCGGACAGGATACTCTACGGCAGGTTCGGCTCTTACAAGACCCTGCTCCCGTTCTTTGCCGGGAGCGCCGCCGGGCGCAAGCTGAACCAGCGCGAGATCTCCACCGCGGGGCTGTTCGCCAGGCTGAGGGAGGGGTCGTCCGACCCGGAGGCGGCCGGAAAATACAGGATAGAAATAGCCTCCCGCTTCGCCCTTGCCCTGGCGCCGCTTGTGTTCTTCCTGGTTGGCGCGCCGCTGGGCGTCGTCCTTGATAAGCGGGGGCGCTCCGCCGGTTTCGGGATCAGCCTGCTGATAATTTTCTTTTACTACGGCCTTACGATAAGCGGAATGGTGCTTTCCCGTTCTTATCCGGTTTTTTTCCCCTGGGCTATTTTCGCCCCCGCCCTGCTTACCGGGGCGGCGGGACTCTGGCTTTGGAAGCGGAAGCTGTACGCGAAATAGGTGCTTGCGGTACGGGAATGCGCCGCTCCGGGAGCGGAAGATCCAATGAAGAAAGTCTTTTTCAGGTACATAGCGCGTAATTTCTGGGGCCCTTTCGGCTTCGGGCTCGCGGTTTTCTGCCTTCTGCTTATCTTCGGCAGCCTTTTCGATAAGCTTAATTTTTTCATGAGAAGCGGCCAGGGGGCCGGGCTTTTCGCGAAGTACATACTTTACCAGGCGCCTTATTTCATCGTGAAAATGGCGCCTCTGGCTACCCTGCTCGCGGTGCTGTTCTCCCTGGGCGGAATGATCTCCAGGGGCGAGTGGAAAGCCGGTCTCGCCGGCGGCTGGCGTCCTTTCGATATGATCAAGCCGCTGCTTGCCTGCGCGGTGCTGGCCGGCGCGGGGCAGTTCGTGCTGCAGGAAACAGCGGCGCCTGATTTCTATATGCGTTCCGAGTACCTGTTCGAGGGGAAAATGCGAGGACGCGACGATTGGCAGCGCCTGATAAGGAAAGACGTTTCGTTCTCGGCGGGGGAGGAAAAATTCGTCACGGCCCACCTGTTCGACGGGCGCCGCAAGGTCATGGACAGGGTCATAGCCGACACCTATAAGGCAGGCAGGCTCGCGCTGGAAATAAACGCCGCCTCGGCCGGCTGGAACGAGCAGGCGAAGCGCTGGGTATTCTCCGACGGCGTAATTATAAAGTACGACGGGGACAGGAAGCCTTCCGTGCACCATTTCTCTCTCTACCAATCCGCGATAACGGTGCCGCCGGAGAACCTGGTGCTGGAAAAGCTGGTGCCGGACGGGATCTCGACCAGGGACGTCAGCCTGCGCCTGAACCGCCTGGAGGCTGTGGGCGCCCCGTCCGCGGCGGAGCGCACGCTGCTGTGGGTGAAACTGGCCGCCCCGCTGGCCAACCCGGCCATGGCCCTTATCGGCGCGGCCATAGTGCTGCTCCTCCCCAGGAATAACCGTTATTTAAGTTTCGCTATCGCGGTAGGGCTGGGGTTCTTCTTCTGGGCGGTGATCATAATGGCGCAGGAGGCAGGCAACGCGGAACTGCTGCCGCCTTTCATCGCCGGGCTGGCCCCGGCGGGCCTGTTCGCCCTGGTTTCGCTGTGGGGGCTGCGGCGCGCCAGGGCCATCTGACCGGGGAGAACTTTGAATTCGGCAGGGAGTTCGTTCTCTTTCGCGGTAAAGCAGGTGCAGTTCCCCGCGCGGGTTTAAAAGCCCGGCGGGGATCTTTTTATCCCGGAGCAGCGCCTTCCGGAAAATTTCCTTCTTCCCGGGCCCGGCCGCCATCAGGACCACGCACGCCGAACTGTTGATGGTTTTCAGGGAAAGCGTTACCCGCCGGCGGGTCTTTACGTCCCGGGGGGCCAGGGCGGCGCAGACCGGTCCTTCGCCGCGTTCCGGTTCTCCGCCGCCGGGAAAGATGGAAGCTGTATGCCCGTCGGTTCCAAGGCCGAGGAAGATGAAGTCGAGGCGCCCGGTGCCGCCGGTTTCCTTCAGCAGTTCCCTGC
Organism: bacterium; assembly: GCA_021845705.1. Taxonomy (GTDB): domain Bacteria; phylum Elusimicrobiota; class Elusimicrobia; order Elusimicrobiales; family UBA9959; genus UBA9959. The sequence continues at coordinate 682 of JAJZVJ010000018.1, read as the reverse complement.
CGTAGGCGCGGGCCGCGTCCGGGCCGCGTTTTACCGGGTGCAGGTTGCGGCGGGGGATTTCTATCTTTGAAAAAAAACGGGCGCTGGCGGCGCCGAAGTTGCTTTCCGGGGAGGAAGCGGGGACAAGGCGCTCGTCGGCCATGAAGAACACGGCCCTGGCCCAGGGAAGAGGCAGGCCGGAAAGTTTTTTCAACAGCCTGGCCGGGGTTTTCCCTCCGGAAAGAGCGGCCGTGAACTTCCCGGGCTTGCCGAGCAGGGCTTTCCTGAAAAGGCCGGCCGCGAAGTCCGCCATGGCCGCGCCCGTTCTGAACCTGCGGACGAAGCGTCTTTGTCTCACCGGGCCCTCCAGTCTTCAGTTTATCCTTTAACCAGCTTTCTCGCCGCTTCCGCCGCTTTTTCCGCGGTCAGGCCGAGCGCCGCATATACCTGGTCCGCGGGGGCTGACCTGCCGAAAGTGTCTATCCCAATAGCCTCCGAGTCCTGGCCGGCCAGGTCCTTCCAGCCGACGGTCCGGCCGGCCTCAATGCACAGTTTGGGCAGCCCCGGGATCAGGACCGAGTCGCGGTAGGACTGCTCCTGTTCCCGGAAAAGTTCGAAAGAGGGGGCCGAAATTATCCTGGCGGCTATTCCCTGCTTTGCAAGGGTGGCCGCGGCCTCGAAAGCCAGCGAGGCCTCCGAACCG